>JAAYNP010000025.1 GCA_012520795.1 Bacillota bacterium | reverse complement strand
GGGCAATTCAGAAGATGATCGAAAACCCGCTGGCAGAGTTAATCTTGCAGGGAAAATACAGCGATGGAGAAACAGTTCACATCGACAGCAAAGACGGGGAACTGGTATTTTCCTAGGTAACTGTAAGTTACAATAGATTAAGCTAGGGCTATTGTCCTAGCTTTACTTTATTGTATCTACGATCACGAAGTGATATAATAATTTTGGAAATTATCACTTAGGAGCGGTGCAATGGCCAAGTCTAACGTCCGGTTCGTCTGTCAAAACTGCGGCGCCGATTATCCGAAATGGATGGGAAAATGCTCGGGGTGCGGCCAATGGAACACCTTAGTTGAAGAACGGGTCAAGCCGGACCGTGCCAAGGCAAACTGGGCAGGAACACCCGGCGCCGGGGCGCCTGTTCCCATTACTGATGTAGCGGCAAATGCGGAAGAACGCTTCACCACAGGTATTGCAGAATTGGACCGGGTTTTGGGCGGTGGAGTTGTCCCGGGATCGTTAGGCTTGCTTGGCGGTGAGCCAGGAGTGGGCAAGTCGACCTTGTTGATGCAGGTGGCTGCCAATACCGCTTTGAACGGCGGGCCGGTTTTATATGTATCGGGTGAGGAATCCCTCAGTCAGCTTAAATTGCGGGCCCAACGCCTGCAGCTGTTGACGGAACAGCTGATTGTGCTGGCTGAATCTGATGTGGGGGTTATTGGAGGGCATCTGGAGTCGCTCAAACCAAAGCTGGCAATTGTTGACTCGGTTCAGACAATGTATGTGCCGGACTTGGACTCAGCTCCAGGTAGTGTGGGGCAAGTGCGGGAAGCGGCGGCATTCTTTTTGAGGCTGGCCAAAAGCATGGGGATTTCCATCATTTTGGTCGGGCACGTGACCAAAGGGGGAGCCCTTGCCGGTCCGAAGGTGCTGGAGCACGCAGTTGACTATGTCCTCTACTTCGAAGGGGGGCACGATCAGTCGGTCCGGATCATCAGAGGAGTCAAGAACCGTTTCGGTTCCACCAATGAAGTTGGCGTTTTTGCCATGACCGGGCAAGGATTAATCCAGGTTGACAACCCTTCAGGTGTGTTTCTGGCAGAACGGCCTGTAAACAGTTCAGGATCAGTGGTAGTACCCTGCCTGGAAGGGACACGACCGTTCTTGGTAGAGATTCAGTCGCTGGTCGCGCCAACGCCCTTCAGCGGGACACCGCGGCGCCAGGCCACCGGAGTTGATTATCAGCGGTTTTCGATCATTCTTGCCGTTTTGGAAAAGAGGCAGGGGTACAGCCTGCAAACCCAGGATGTGTTTGTCAATGTAGCCGGCGGCTTCCGGCTGACTGAACCTGGTGTGGACCTGGGTATTGCCTGCGCCATAGCCAGCAGTTACCGGAACATGATTATTCCAAACGATCTGGCTGTAGCCGGCGAAGTGGGGCTGTCTGGTGAAATCCGGGCGGTCAGCCATCTTGATCTGCGCTTGAAGGAATTGAGCAAACTTGGGTTTACCCGTGCGGTGATTCCCGACGGCAGTGAGCCGGTGAAGTCAGATCTCAAAGTGGTGAAGGTAAAAACTGTATCCGATGCTTTGCAGGCTGTTTTCAGTGAATCAGTGAGAGGGGGTTAATGGATGAAAGAAGCGGTTGATCAAGAACAGGTATTCTTGAAACACCTAAGTCTTGTGGCTCCAGGAACACAACTATATGAAGCGTTGGAGAATGTGCTCCGGGCCCGGACCGGCGGTTTGATTATCGTCGGCGATACCGAGGAAATCATGAGCATGGTCAACGGCGGGTTCAAGATTGATGCCGAGATGCATCCGGCATCTCTGTATGAGTTGGCCAAAATGGATGGAGCGATTGTACTGTCGAGCGATGCCAAACGGATTCTCTATGTAAATGTGCAGCTGACACCTGATCACATGATTCCCAGTTTTGAAACGGGGACACGGCATCGCACTGCGGAGCGAGTTGCCAAGCAGACCAATCAGCTGGTCATCGCCATTTCCCAAAAACGCAATGTGATTACCATGTATTGGGGGAACAACAAATATGTGGTCAGGGATGTCAGTGTGATTCTTGCCAAAGCGAATCAGGCCCTCTCGACACTGGACAAGTACAAGAGTGTGATGCAGCAATCATTGGTTAATCTAAGCGCCTTGGAATTTGAGAATTTTGTTACGCTCTTCGATGTGGCCACGGTCATTCAAAGGAGCCAGATGGTGGTGAGAATTGCCCATGAAATCGAACGGTATATCGTCCAGCTTGGATCGGAAGGCCGCCTGGTCAAGATGCAGCTGGAAGAGTCGATGGCTGATATAGCCGACGAAGGGCTGTTGGTAACTAAAGACTATTGCGCCGATCCCGACAAACCCCCGGAGGAGATCTGGAACGAAATTGTCGGCTGGGATTCGGAGGACTTGTTGAATCTGCCCTTGATTACCCGCGCCCTGGGTTATGGCGGTTCCAGCACCGTGGAACAGGCCGTCACACCCAAGGGGTTCCGCATTCTCAATAAAATCCCCCGCCTACCCATGCCGGTCATTGAGAACCTGGTGGATCAGTTCAAGTGCTTCCCTGAGATCTGTGATGCCTCCATTGAAGAGCTTGATGATGTCGAAGGTATCGGTGAGGTCCGGGCAAAGGCAATCCAGGATGGGCTGCGGCGGATTCGGGAACAGGTTTTGTTGGACCGGCACCTTTAGCGGCCTTTAATACGGAATCCGCAAAATTGACCAGCCTGTAATGCGGATATAGGAATGCAATTGACTTTTTTCTCAAAAAGTGATAAATTGAAAACGATACCTAAATGAAGCCCGTTAGGATCTGTTGTAAGCAAAGGGGCAGATAGGAGGTTCTGGCTTTGTATAATGTTGGGGACAAGGTAGTATACCCCATGCATGGTGCCGGGATTATCGAAGCCATAGAAGAACGGGAAGTCCTGGGCGAAAAAAGGCGCTACTACATTATGGCCATGCCCATTGGC
>JAAYNP010000024.1 GCA_012520795.1 Bacillota bacterium | reverse complement strand
TCAACCCATCGGCTCGGTAGACATGCCGGGCACACGAAAAAAGAGCTCTGTCACATCGCCGAGCTCCAATCATCTTAAGGCCACGCTAGCCGCTGAATTCCTCCCGATACTAATCCAGTACCCGGTAAGCCTGTCCTATATGGAAATCCTGAAGCTCCATGTCGTCGCCTACATAAAAGCTTGGATGCGGCGGTTGGTTGTAGGCCACATTCTGCCAGGCAATGGCCACCCGGTACTGCCGGTCATGCATGAATGTGTACAGGCGGTGTTCGGTGGGATGTGTAGTCAGGTAGATCCGCAGTTCCCGGTTGTCATTTCTTCTAAAGACAGCCTCTTCCCGCCAGTCGCCAAGGATATCCGCGGTTAGTGATGGGTTGCCCTTGGTTCCGTTGTTCGATGAGGTGCCGCCGAAAATCACAAGATTAACCGTCCGCCTGTTCTCCCAATCCCACTTGTCGATTTTGCCTGCACCGCCCGTGCCGGTGTGATCCAACAGTTCCCGCAGCAGATCCCCGTCCCACCAGATTGCATGGTTGATGGAATTGGGGACACTTTGGGAGATAACTTCACCCTTAGCATTAAACAAGGGACTCCGCGATGCCCAGCACTCATTGCCGTAGTGATTGGGATCAATATTGATGCTGATGCCCCGGCCCACGTCATAATCTGTGGGGATGCCCCAGAGGATTTCCCCAGTCCGGGCATCATGCAGTTCAATCCCGGCAGTGTTCGGTACAGGTTCATGTACGGCAAATACCTCCAAACCAGGCCGACTGGGATCAATATCCGATACATGCAGCGCATCACCGTGCCCCAGCCCGGTTGCATACATGATGGTTCCATCATCGTCAATAGTCACTGCACCGTATATAATCTCATCCTTGCCGTCGCCGTCCACATCGGCCACCGACAGCTGATGATTGCCCTGCCCCGCTGCAATATAGCTGCCGGGATCATTGCTGTCAAAAGTCCAAACCGGGACAAATTGCTTGTCCACCCAGTTGAATGCAGCGATCACCGCCCGGGTGTAGTACCCCCTGGCCATCAACAGACTGGGCCTTACGCCATCAAGATAGGCCACGCCTGCCAGAAAACGATCCACCCGGTTGCCGTAACCATCGCCCCAAGCGGAGACATTGCCCCGCGGTGGTATGTATTCAATTGTGGCCAAGGCTGCTCCTGTTTCACCGTCAAACATAGTCAGGTACTCCGGCCCGGCAAGAACATATCCGCTTGAATTCCGGTAATCGGCGGTGGGATCACCGATCACATTACCTACACCGTCTACGGTGCCATCGGCTGTCTTGACAGCGAGTTCCGCTTTGCCGTCGCCGTCGAAATCATAAACCATAAACTGGGTGTAGTGAGCGCCTGCCCGGATGTTGTGGCCCAGATCAATCCGCCACAGTCTTGTACCATCCAACTTGTAGGCATCGAGATATACATTGCCGGTGTAACCACTGTGGGCATTATCTTTGGCATTGGTGGGATCCCACTTCAAAATAATCTCATATTGGCCGTCGCCGTCCAAATCGGCAGCGCTGGCATCGTTAGCTGTGTAGGAATACGAGACGCGATCCGGAGTGCGCCCGCCCGGCGGCGGCTCCAAGGGAATGGCAATATACGCCTGGGGAAGCACTGCCGTTGTCTCGGATTGCTCAACCTCTACCCCGTCAATGACGGCGGTTATGCAGTAGTTTGCTTCCGGCGCCCCTTCCGGGTCAAGATAATTGGTACTCGAAACGATCGGCGCTGAGTTGATCTTGACCCCATCCCGGTACACATTAAACCCAAGATCAAAGGGATCGGTCCCCAACAAGCGCCAGCTCAAGTACACTCCGCCATCCACCTTGACCGCCGCCAAACCCCGGTCGAGATGATACTCAAGTTGAGGCACGGCCACGGCCAACCCGTCATATGCAGCCTTGCGCAAAGACTGATCCCGGCTCTGATCGGTTATTATATCCATCAGAATCTGAGCCGCTGCGTGGTCAGCCTGCACCATTTGGGTAAACAGTTCCGTGACAACGTCCCAATCGGGCTTGTCAGCAAGCAGCTGAGCTTGGATCTGGCCAAAAATCTCCTCCGGAGTAAACCCGAGGACACTTAGGCCTTTGACAGCTTGTTTTTGTACCATAGGTTCAGGATCGCTGATCAATGAAGCCACTTGGTCAAAAAAGGTACGGTGCCGGTAGTTTTCCAGGCTCAACAGCTCGATTGCTACCCTTCTTTCAATTGGATCCTGCCCTTGCAGAGCTTGTATGATGCCCGCCTCAATTTCACCCTTCGTCCAACCAGCATTATTCAAAAGCTCTTTCGCCGTACTGCGCACAACCGCCTTCTCTGCCACCAGTAATTGAGCAAGAACCTGTTCGGCGGCTTCACCGCAGGCGGCAGCAATCCCATCAACAACTTCACGGGCATAGGTGCGGACCCGCTGCTGTTCATCGTCTAAAAGATGCATCAGATGCGGTATTCCTTCCACTGCCCCCATATTTTTCAATACAGTGATCCCCTTGAACCGGTTCGCCCAGGCGGGATCCGTCAAGACATCTTCTGCGATGCGGGGAATCACTTCTGTGCCCATGCCTGCCAGTTCGTCGGACGCCTTGGTGGATACCACGAAATTGGAGCTGAGCAAATCTTCAATCAGGCTGGAAAGTGCATCCGCTTCCGCCGCCTGGATCAGTGCGCTGCTGAGCCAGGCTATGGTGATTATCAAAACTGCTACCACAGCTTTACGCATACCAGCACTCCTTTCTTAGTCATTAATCAAATCACTGAAACTCCTCACCATATTGCTGAATCGCATTATGGATGAACCCAGGGTTATAAGTGGGAGGCGGCTGATCCGGGCCGATATAAAAACTCGGATGCGGCGGCTGGTTGTAGGCTACATTTTGCCAGGCCACAGCCACCCGGTACTGCCGATCGTGCATCAAGGTATAGATCCGGTGCTCTGAAAGATCCGTAGTCGTATAAACCCTCAGTTCCCGGTTGCCGTTGGCTCGGAATACTACTTCTTCCCGCCAATCTCCAAACAAATCCGCGGTCAATGCGGGTGTTTTCTTGGTGTCGTTGTTGGAAGCGCAGCCTTGGGCATACAGCAGCTGTACAATTTGCCTGGTATTCCAGTCCCACTTGGTAATGGTAATATCATCCAAAAGCTCCCGCAGCAGATCATCATCCCACCAAATGGCAAAATTGACTGATGGGCGGGCAATTGTCAGCGTTTCGCCGTCAGCGCACCTTACATTGCCGGAAGTGCCGGTCGCCCAGGCCTCAGCACCGGGATAATTGGGGTCAATGTCGGCGATTAATCCGCGCCCCACATCATACTCTGTGCGCACACCCCAGATCACCTCGCCGGTTCCCGCGTCCCGGAAATTGATGCCGGAGGGATGGGGCCGGTTCTCATGGACGCCAAACACTTCCAATCCAGGGCGGCGGGGATCAAAATCCCCCACATGAAGAGCGTCTCCGTGGCCAAATCCGGTATTGTACAAGGGCCTGCCGTCATTATCAACGGTCATAGCGCCGAAAACAATCTCGTCTCTGCCGTCTCCATCCACATCAGCAATGGAAAGCTGATGGTTACCCTGCCCGGCATAACCAGATAATCCCGGCTGGTTCGTATCAAATGTCCACAGCTTTGTCAGTTCGCCATCGCGCCAGTTGTAGGCCACGATCACGGTGCGGGTATAGTAACCTCGGGACATGATCAAACTTGGCCGGCTGCCGTCCAGGTAGGCCACTCCTGCCAGAAACCTGTCAGAACGATTACCGTAGTTGTCACCCCAGCTGGTAACACTTCCCCGGGGCGGCTCGTAATCGATTGTGACTAAAGCAGCTCCGGTTTCCCCATCAAAAATGGTCAGGTATTCCGGCCCGGAGAGGATCAAGCCTTGGCTGTTGCGGTAATCAGCGTTTGGGTTCCCAATCACTTGCCCGGTTCCATCCACGGTACCGTCAGCTGTTTTCACAGCAACCTCCGCCTGCCCGTCTCCATCGAGATCATAGGCGATAAACTGTGTGTAGTGAGCCCCGGCCCGGATGTTACGCCCCATGTCAATACGCCACATTAAAGTCCCATCCAGTTTATAGGCATCAATGAAGACAGTCCCGGTATAACCCCGGATCGAATTGTCTTTGGCGTTTGACGGCTCCCATTTCAGGATGATTTCATACTCTCCGTCTCCATCCAAATCTGCTGCACTGGCATCGTTGGCCCAATACTGGTAATCCTCGCCGTTTGGAGTCCTGCCTCCCGGAGGGCGCTGCAGTGGAATGGTATGGTAGTTCTGCTGCCAAGGCGCGGTTTCTGCAGCAACCGTCTCTCCCTCGTGATCCACCACTGCCAGGACATAGCGGGCATCGGGGCTGCCGTCGGGATCGAGATAATTGGTGCTGGTTTTAATCGGGCTCTCGTTTAACTTCACGCCATCGCGGTAAATGTTGAATCCCAAGTCAAAGGGATCAGTACCCAACAAGCGCCATCCGAGGTAGACTCCCTCATCGGTTGTGACTGCGGTAAAGCCCCGGCCAATATGGTACTCCATCTGTGAATACAAGCTCTGCAGGGCTTTAAAGGCCTTCCACCGCAAAGCATGGCCGTGACTGGAATCAGCAAGCACTTCAGCAAGCTGATTCACAGCTGCACCCTGCGAAATGCCTATATGAGCCAGAATATCAATTCCGAAAAACTGCTCTGCCTCGTCCCCGCTGGCCAGAAGTTTAACCGCAGGCGCAATCATCGGCTCACCATCAAGCCCTAACTGCTGCATTACTCGAATCGCCTCTTGACGGACTGCCCAATCCTCAGAGAGAATCATCGGCTCAACCAGCTCAACAGCACGAGTCAGGATAGTTGGGCTGCCTATCCTGGATAAAGCTTCGAGTATCTGCAAGGCTTCTTCAAACTCGGCTGCTTCAACCAGCGGCAGCAGTTGGGGCACAGCATGGGCTGCCTCAGAGCCAAGTTTCCCCAATTCAAGCAGAGCATTCCGGCGCCTGCTGCCAGATGCGTCCACGATGGTCTCAGTCAAGATATCCGCCAGCCTTGCCTTTGTTATGCCCATAGCCTGCAGCGCTTCGCCCGCCGTATCCCTCGCTTCTTTCCGATCACTGACCAAATGCTCGACAAAGAGCGGTGCAGCGGCCTGCGCCTGTTCTGGATCGAGGTTTTTGGCGGCAGATACAACGGCATCGCGTACTGAAGGCTCCGGATCGCCAATGACACTCAGCAAAGCCCGGACAGCTGCCTCGCTGCCGATCCCCCCAAGGACAGCGATAACTTTCATCTTCTCCCAGCGATCCTGGGTGCGGCTTAACAGGATCCGCAAATGCGGGATGCTCGGTTCCCCGATTTCGATTAGCGCTTCCTGAGCTTTTAAGGCTACGCCGAAATTCTGTGAGCGGAGATCCGTCATCAGTTTTGATATATATTCTTGGTCAACCGGCGGTTCCTCGGCCGCAGCAACGATTGGCAGCAGTGCAATCAGCACCAAAATCACAGTCCACTTTAACCTTGACATCGCTTCAGCTCCCTGTCCAGTCTATACTGACGCTAGTATCCTATTTCTTCCAGAAAACCCTTAATCGATCCTGGATGATAAACCTGCGGTTCCATATCCTCGCCCACATAGAAACTTGGGTGGGGCGGCTGATTGTAAGCAACATTCTGCCAGGCCACTGCCACCCTGTACATGGGATCGTGCATCAGTGTGTACATTCTGTGTTCAGTCAAATCCGTTGCCGTATATATTCTCAGCTCACCGCTGTCATGAGTGCGCCAGACAACTTCTTCCCGCCAATCACCGAACAGGTCCGCCTGCAGGGTTGGCGTCGCCTTACTGCCGTTGTTGCTGGCCACCTCCCTTGGCGACAGAAGCGCGACGATTGTATCCCGCTCCCAGTCATACTTGCTGATAGCGGTACCGTCAAGCAGCTCCCGCTGCAGATCTCCGTCCCACCATATAGTGAAGTTCATGGAAGGGACCGTACGGCTGATCCCATTGCCGTCAATATCCATCAGTTGAGAACCGCTGGCCCACGCCTCACTGCCCCTGTGGCGGGGATCGATATTGGCCGCCACACCGCGGCCGACATCATAACCTGTGGGAACGCCCCATAGCACCTCCCCGGTCCTGGCATCCCTCAGGTTCATCCCAGACACCGACTCGTGAACCGCCCAGACTTCCAAACCGACACGGCCGGGATCATGATCAGCCACATGGAGGGCATCGCCGTGGCCCAATCTGGTGTTATACAACCCGGTGCTGTCATGATCAATGGCGATGGCACCATAGATGATCTCCTGCCTGCCGTCGTAATCCACATCCGCCACTGACAGCTGATGGTTACCCTGGCCTTCCCAGCTTCTCAAGGCTGGATCACTGGCTGTATCAAAGGTCCAGACTTCTTTCAGTTCTCCGTCCTCCCAATTGTAAGCTACCAAAACAGTACGTGTATAATAACCCCGGGCCATGATTACGCTCGGGCGCACGCCATCCAGATAAGCCACACCCGCTAGGAAGCGGTCAGAGCGGTTGCCATATCCGTCTCCCCAGCTGCCCACATTACCCCGGAGCGGCTTATAATCGATAGTAGCCATAGTCCTGCCCGTTTCGCCGTCAAAGACCGTAAGGTATTCAGGCCCTCTCAGGATCCTCCCTCTGGAATCCCGGTAATCGGCATTCGGGTCGCCAATTACATTGCCCTGGCCGTCGACCGTGCCATCGGCAGTCTTGACAACTAGTTCAGCCTTGCCGTCAAGATCCAGATCATAGACGATAAACTGAGTATAATGGGCTCCCGCCCGGATGTTCTTCCCCAAGTCGATCCGCCAAAGCATCTCCCCTTCCAATGTATAGGCATCAATATAGACATTCCCGGTATAACCATCATGGGCATTGTCCTTGGCGTTGGAAGGATCCCATTTGAGGATAATTTCATAACGCCCGTCTCCGTCCAGATCAGCGGCGCTCCCGTCATTGGCGGAATAGCGGTACCGCTCACCAGCGGGCGTAACCCCGCCTTCCGGCCTTGCCAGAGGTATGCTTAGGTAGTTTTGCGGCCATACACCCACTGCCTGGTTTGGCTCCGTCTTGGGTTCGCTTAGGACTGGTACAACTGTATATTGATCATGGACCGTGCCCTGGAGGTCTAAGTAGTTTGTGCTGTTGACAACCAGCTGCGAGGTGATCGGTTCACCATTGCGGTAGATATGAAAACCAAGATCCAAAGGCTCGGTGCCCAACAGCCGCCAGCTTAAAAACACACCCTCCTCAGTCAGTACAGCGATCAATCCCCTGTCGAGATGGTATTCCAGCGCCGGCACGAGGGATTTCAGCCCGGCGACCGCCTGCTGGGCGATGGGCAAGTCCCAATCAACTTTCTGAGCAATCTCCTTTAAAGCCTCCACAGCTTCAGGCTGAGTGATCGCCAATTGAATCAAAATATCCACGCCGAGCTCTCGATCTCCCACATAATCGGAGCCAATCAAGCGTGCCATCACCGGCTCCACCATTTCGCGGCCGCCTACTTGCATGCGCCTTAGTCCCCATATCGCTTCCTGGCGCAGATCGAAATCGATGCTGAACAGCAAATCCATCAAAATATCCACCAGATCGCGGTTGTCGCTGGTGCCGATAAAGGTAAGGGTTTCCAGTATTTCCAGCGACGCTTTCCGCAGATTTGGATCACTAAGGTTCACCAGAGGTAAGAGATCCCTAATGACACCGCTTGCCTCTCTACCGAGCTTGGCAAGTTCCCGTAAGGCCAGTTCCCGCTGCTGTCCTTGCCCGGCGGCAATCACGCCTGCCAGCCCTGGGGCAATATCCGCCTTCCCAACACCTAACTCTTCAAGCAGCTTGCCTGCGGCACTGCGGGCAGTCAACTGATTATGTACCAAATAGGAAGCCAGGTGCCGGGTAGCTATTACCTTTCCCGATTGATCCAGCTTTTTTATGGCTCCGGCTGTGCTGTCCCGGACAATGCTGTCGCTGTCCGCAATCCCTGTAACCAATACCTCAATGGCGTTGGCCGTACCGATCCTTCCCAACACATTTACTGCCTTGACGCGGTTCCACTGGTCGCGGTTACGCTGCAGAATCTCTGCCATTTTCGGTACAGCAGTATCGCCCAACTCCACTAGGGCATCCTGAGCCTTTGAGGATTCAGCGAAGTTGCCGGAAAGAAATCCCTGCATCAAGGCATCAAGATCGGTCTGCCCAAGACAGGAAATGCTGAGTAAACCCACGCCAACTACTGCGGCTAATACTGTGATCATAACCCGGAACTGAATTCTCATGATCCAACCCTCCAGATCTCGTCCTTTTCTCTTGTAAGTAATTCAATACCAACAGCAGAGATGCCTTCTGCTTTGGTAAAAATTGCAACACGCAAAAAACAGAGTGCACGCTGTGTACACCCTGCCTAAGCAAAAGAATCATCGTCAGGAATGACTTATAGATAAGTGCCTAAGCTCTAAAAACAGAACTCCTTTCGCACCAGTTCCTCAAACACCGGCTGATCCACAGGAGGGCTGCAGTAATATCCCTGCACCTCCTTGATGCCCGCCTGCACAATATACTGCCATTGATCGTCGGTCTCAACTCCCTCGGCAATAATTCCAAGCCGAAGCATCTTGGCCATATTGAGAATCGAATTGACAATAACCTGATCCCGGCTGTTGGTAAGAATGTTGTGGATATAGGCCTTATCAATCTTGATAGTGTCAAACCCCATGTAGCGCAGGTGATTCAACGAGGCAAAGCCCGTGCCAAAATCATCAATCGCAAATCTGACCCCGTGATTGCGCAGCTGCTCGATCTGGGGCCTTACTTTGGGAAGATCCATTGACTGGCTTTCCGTTATTTCCAATTCCAAATAGGCCGGATCCAAATGGGTTTCTTCCAGAATGTGCAGGGAACGTTTGGCAAAATCTGGTTTCTGCAGCTGGACAATGGACACATTCACTGCCAATCTTTCCAGTATAATTCCTTTCTGAAGCCAGGCACTGAAATCACTGGCTGCCTGATACAATACCCATTCACCTATATGATGGATGTATCCGGATTCTTCTGCAAGGGGAATGAATTCCAAAGGGGGAATCAGGTTGAACTCAGGATGCTGCCAGCGCAGCAGCGCTTCGGCGCCGACAATGCTCCTGCTGGCCACACTGACCTGCGGTTGGTATTGGAGTCTGAACTGGCCTTGCTCCAAGGCTGTGCCAAAATCGTTTATCAGTTTCAGTTTCCGGTTCACCTGTTGGCCCATGGCAGCCTCGAATCGGGCATATCCGTTCTTACCCTGTTTCTTAACCCAGTTCATGGCCATCGTTGCATTCTTGATGATTTCATAGCGGTCTTTGGCATCATCAGGTAACAACGCGTACCCCAAACTTCCGGTAATGTGAACTTGCCTTTCATGAAAAGCCATCGGTTCGGCGAGATTCTGACAAATGGCCGCCGCTGTGCGCTCCACATCTTCTTTGGTCGCTTTCGGCAGTACAACTGCAAATTCATCAGAGCCCAGCCATGCCATGTAACTGTAATCGGGGCATGAATTCATGATAATTTGTCCAACCTGCGCCAAAAACTCTTCAATGTCCCGGTATTCGAAAAGCTCACATAAATCTCGGAAGTTGTCCAGATTAATGATCAAAAGTGCAATCAAGGCCACTGGATCTGGTGACGCCGACAGGATGGAGTCCAGGTAGCGGTACAAATCGTCACGTTTTGGCCACTGCGAGAGGCTTGGCATGCTACACCGCCCTTCATAAACGTCCAAGAACCACATCTAATCTACGTCTGGTTACTGCCTAGATACTCTATTCGCCCATAACCCTGATTATCCTCCAAACAACAACGAAGATCCAAGCAATATCTAATATAAAATCAATATTTGTATACAAAAGGTCAAAAAATGTCTATATCACAGTTTCCAACGTCTAAATAGCTTGACACGGTCCACAAAAACCTATATTGTTGTAATGGTGGAAAAGACTGCCAGGAGGTGACTGCCACAGCCTGCTGCTGTGGAAAGCCTATGTTGAACACCAAAGAGGTTAAAACCTTTGCCTTAAGCAATGACAGGATTGCCTGCAGAATCACGAATTACGGCGGAATTATCCTTTCTCTGTCTGTACCGGATAAATCGGGGCTCTGCGGTGATGTAGTGCTCGGCTATGATACCGTCAGCGAGTACGAAACAGACACCTTTTACTTGGGTGCCATAATCGGCCGTTATGCAAATCGGATTGAAAAAGGCCGATTCTGCTTGGACGGAATACGCTACGAACTGGCCCAGAATGATGGGCCCAACCATTTGCATGGCGGTGGGCGCGGATTTGACAAAGTAATCTGGACTCCGGTGGCCGTAAGCAAAAACCAGCTTAAACTTGAATATATCAGTGCAGACAAGGAAGAGAACTATCCGGGGCGCCTCTATGTACAGGTAACTTACACCTTGACTGATCACAACGAGCTTCGGATTGACTATTGGGCCGTAAGCGATCAGGACACAATCGTCAATCTTACCAATCATGCCTACTTTAACCTTAAGGGGCACGATCAGGGAGACATCCTTGATCACCGGCTGAGAATCCATGCTGATTTCTATACTCCCATCGACGACCAGACGATACCCACCGGAGAGATTGCCACGGTTGCCCAAACGCCAATGGATTTTCGGAAACTGGCTGCAATCAAAGACAACCTGGACTTTAACCGTCCCCAGATCAAAAACGGCAGCGGTTTTGATCACAATTGGGTGTTGAACCGGAAGGTGGCTTATGACGGCGAACCAGGGTCCAAGCTGTACCTCGCCGCCGAACTGCATGAGCCCACATCCGGGCGCTTAATGGAAGTCTATACCACCAAGCCCGGAATTCAGTTCTATTCAGGCAACTTCCTGAAAGGGCCGGTTGCCGGGAAGAATGGAGCCGGTTATGGCCTGCACAGCGGCTTGTGCCTGGAAACACAGCATTTTCCAAATTCGCCCAATTACAGCCATTTCCCCTCCCCGGTCCTGAGGGCGGGCACAGTCTACAGCCATACCACAGTGTACCGATTCAAAGTCAAATCCGAATAGCAATCAAGGCCTTGCCAGAGTATAGAAAGGCAGAAAACAATTAATAAGCGTTAACAGCTAGTAGTAATGAATAAGCAATGGGGAGCCGCAAGATGCAGAGGCAGGAAATACTATCACTGATACGGAACCGGATCCATGAGTTGAAATACGAACAAGTCAACCTCAAACCGTTTATCCAGTCCGATCAGATCAGGCATGAAAAACTGGAACACACCATTCGGGAACTGGAATTGATCCACAAGCGGGTCAAAGACCTGATTAACCAATCCAATAAGGCCTGCTGAGCCTTATTGGATTCACTTTTTTATGCCAGCACTTTTTGGGCGAGTTCCAATGGATCAAGGAACCTGCCGTTGTGGAATACGCGCATATTGCCTCCGGAGATTTCATCAATGACGGCGATTTCCCGGGCAGGGCCAACCAGGCCGAATTCCAGTTTTAAATCATATAAATCCAATTGTTTCCCGGCCAGATCTTCCCGGATCAGATCCGCAATCCTCCGGGTCAAAGCTTTGATTGTCTCGTATTCATCTTCAGACAGGATATTCAGCATCACCAATCCGTCTTTCGTGATCAGCGGATCACCCGCGGCATCATCCTTAAGGGTAAACTCAATATAACCGTCCAATGGCTGCCCTTCTGCAGCATACAGCCTGTAGCGGCGCAGAAAACTGCCGTAAGCCCGATAGCGGCAGATCACTTCCATCCCGCGGCCGAAAAACTGAGCCGGTTTGACTATCATGGAAGCGTCAGCCAACGAAGCTTCAAGATAATGGGTGGGAATGTTGTGCTGCTTAAGCAGTTCAAAAAAATACTTGGTAAGCCGCAGGCCTGCCCTGCCGGCGCCTTCCATTTGAAGGCCTACTGTATTGGCACCGGGATCAAAAACCCCGTCACTACCGGTAAGATCATCTTTGAATTTCAGCAGATAATTACCGTCGCCCAGACGGTACACATTCTTGGTCTTGCCTTCATAGACCAATTGCATGCGATCACTCCTTTAAGACAGAGTAACAAGATGGAATATATGCTCTAGTTCTGGATCAGGTTTGAGATTCCTGCAGCCGTTAAGAAGGGAATCGATCCCCATTGGCCAATATTAAGGTTAAGCCCTTTGTGCGGGGACCGTTTTCAGATTAAGGGAAAGGATGAATAAAATGTCCAAAAAACTTATTCTTGTGACACTGCTCCTCTTTACTCTGGCAGTTACTCTGGGATCTGCCAAAACCTTAGTCGAACGCTCGATATTCCTTACCGAAAAGGATAATCAGCCGGTGGCAATTTCCAAAGAAGAGTTTTATCAGACTGATACCGGTTACCTGTATACAATCGACTTCATTATGATGACCGAAGTCCTTGGCCAAATCAGCACAATGCGGCAGTATCTTGAGATAGAACTGAACCATGACGGCGCCATTGTATCCGCATGGGACAACCGCAATGTAAACGGTTTTGAAACCTATTCCACCATAGAAATCGATTACAGTCAAGCCCAGCCCCTGGTCACTGTAATCCTCAATGAGCAGGGCTTGGCACACACTGAAACATACCAGCTCGAGCCTGGGCAAAAGGTATACTACCCCGACACTACTTTAGACATGGTTGTGGCATCAGATGGCCTAATCCCCGGAAACAAATATGATTTCCTGTTCTTTGAAGATAGTGGTTTCAGGCTGGAACCGGGATCTTATGTCATCGGCGACCCTGGTGATTTTGAAATAGCCGGCAAGCGGTTTACAGGCCATCACATCGAATTTCACATCCAAGGCATGGTAGTTGATTTGTATACGGATCAAACAGGCAGGATGATTTACAGCACTTCGCCGGCAATGCCGAGCCTGGTGTCGCGCCGCGTGAATGAAGAAGAGCTGCCGGAACTTGGCGCTTTTTCGATTGATCTTACCACAAAGGGGGCCAACATTTACATAGCCCGCCCATATCGGGCAGTACGCAGCCGGATCACCGTTTCCAACCTGTTATATAATGCTGTCAATCTGGAAGACAACCGTCAGAAAATCATCGAACAAAAGCAGGTAAACGGCAAGACAGAAGTGCTGCTTGAAATCAAGAAAGACAGCCGCACCCATCAAGGGAAGTATAAACTGCCCATCACCAACGCAGAATTGGATGTTTTCCTGAAAGGTGATTACTATATTGATCCTACCTCTCTGGAAATTCAGAGGCTGGCAGCCCAGATCCTGCAGGGGGAAACCGATGCCTGGCGCAGCGTGGCCAAACTGACAAACTGGGTGTTTAACTACCTGGACAGCGGGCTTACAGTCGCACCAAAAACAACTGCCCAAATCCTCGCCGAGCCTGTAGGCAACTGCAAAGAGTATGCAATTCTCTTTGCGTCCCTGGCGAAAGCCGCCGGTATACCAACCAGGGTGGCGGAAGGCTTCCGCTATTCCTCCGGCTTTTGGTTCGGGCATATGTGGAATGAGGTCTGGATTGGTGAATGGATTGCGGTGGACCCCAGCCATGGGCAGTTGGCCCCTGATGCCCTGCTGGTAAAACTGAACGACAACTCAACTGTAACCGGGGCGATGCTCCAGACCGCCTCTGAAATTCTCAACGTGGAAATAGCAATTAGGCTGGTTGATTCCTACTTCAGGCGTCCCAAAGCAGTGCTGGAAACTGGTGTCAGCGGCCAAACCTTTACCAATGAGGATTTTGCCTTTTCGATCACAATCCCGGAGCAATGGTCCTTTGCCCAGGTTGCCACCGAATCTTTTCTTACGCAGCCTGACAATCAACTGGCAAATATCGCTGTGGAACTTGCCTTCCTGGTACCCGGGTATGACCTATCCAAGCTGATGGACCAACAGCTCCAGGGGGCGGCGCTTGCACTGCCGGACTCCACTTTCTACGGCCCGGAACAAGTCTCCACCCGCGTTATTGACGGCCACAAGGCATTAACAGCCAACTGGGTCTTGGTATACGAAGGCCTGATACTCTACCAGGAAATCGTGCTGCTGTCGATTGATGACATGTACTATTCAATTGTCTTTACCGTCCCGGCCATGTATTATGAACTCTTCGCCGACAGCTTCGAACAGGCCTTGGACAGCATCAGGATTCACTGGTAGTATCTCTCTTGCCGTTATCACTCGCGCCAAAAAAGCCGGTGCCCTCTCTGGCACCGGCTCTTCTTTTCAGGCCCTACCCGTCTCAGCGGTACTGCCCGTACAGCGCGCCCAGGGCTTTGCATGCCCTGAAGTCCGCCCCTTCCAAATCCTGAGTTCCAAAGGCTGTCCAATAGCTGGGCCTGAAGATTTTCTCCTCGGGCACATTGTGCATGGCCACTGGTATCCTCAGGATGGATGCCAGCGTAATCAAATCGGCACCGATATGGCCATAACTGAAAGCACCGTGGTTCGCACCCCAGTTTGCCATCACAGAATAGACATCTTTGAAGGCTCCTTTGCCTGTGGTATTTGGTACGAACCAGGTTGTAGGCCAGGTGGGATCAGTGCGGTCATTGATAATCTGGTGCACTTTGTCAGGCAGATCCACAGTATAGCCTTCAGCAATCTGCAGTACCGGGCCCAAGCCTTTGACTACATTCAAACGAGTAAGTGTGACCTGCATACCTCCCCGGGACTTGAAGTTGGCCGAAAATCCGCCGCCCCGGAAATAGCCCCGGTTTGCCGGACGCCACGGTGTTGCCGCCAGACACCTTTTCACTTCTTCTTCGCTAATCTCCCAGAATGGTTTGATCACCGGCTGCCCGTCCCGGCTCTGCTCACCGGACCCATCAAGGGCTGCCGAACCGGAGTTGATCAGGTGAATCACGCCGTCAGCCGCCCTGCCGGCAAGCTTGTGCCCTGTAACCCGCTGGACAGCCTGGGGGCTCCAGTAAGTACGGACATCGGCAAATACCTGCGCGGTATTGGTCAACAAATGGCCCAAAATCATGCAGATACCGTTCAGCGAATCATTTTCAGTAGCCACAATAAAAGGCTGGCGGATGCCGTTCCAGTCAAACGACGAATTGAGGATTGATTCCATGAAATCGCCGTTGGGGAAGTGATCGGTCCACTGCCTTTGACCCTGGAAGCCGGCGGCCAAGGCGTTCCGCCCCAAAGCTTCTTCCCCAAAGCCCATCTCTGCAAGCTTGGGATTACCGATCATCAAGTCGCGGGCAATCAAGGTCATCTTGACCACAAATTCCCAATCTTTGTCCTTTTGCTCCCGGGATGCCCTCCATTCAGGCGGATTGACATCCGGGCCCTCCTGGCAGTTGGCTTTCACCCAGGCCAATGCCCGTTCATACTCGTCATGATCATAAATCCCCACTTCTATCCGGCGGAGGAATTCCGATTGGTCAATATACTCATTGCGCATGCCTAGATAGCATTGGAACAAATCCTCGTTGACCATTGAGCCTGCGATCCCCATGGATACAGAACCCATGCACAAATATGAGGTGCCGCGCATCATGGCCGCAGCCAACCCTGCCTTCACAAATCGGAGAATCTTCTCAGCTACATCCGCAGGAATAGTGTCATCAGCCGCATCTTGGACATCGCGGCCGTATATGCCAAATGCAGGCAAACCCTTTTGGTTGTGGGCAGCCAATACTGCAGCCAAATACACCGCTCCCGGGCGTTCAGAGCCGTTGAACCCCCACACAGCCTTGGGAATGAAGGGATCCATGTCCATCGTCTCACTGCCGTAGCACCAGCACGGAGTAACGCTTAAGGACACTCCAACTCCTTCTCTGGCAAACTTGTCCGCTGCCATGGCCGCCTCAGCCACACCGCCAATACAGGTATCGGCAATGACACACTGGACAGGGCTGCCATCGGGATACCTCAAGTTCTCACTGATCAATCTGGCAGCTGCTTGTGCCAAACCCATGGTTTGATCTTCCAGTGATTCCCTGACACCTTTACGCCTGCCATCAATTATGGGCCGGATGCCTACCTTCGGAAGCTGCCCTCGCAAACGCCACTTGTTCGAATCCAACATCAAAACTTCCCTCCCGCTTGATAACTATCTCTGCTATAATATTAGAGAAGCCGTTTGGCAAATCCTGCCACACCTGAAGGTATTCCAGGCGCGAAAGGCGGCTGGCACAACTCTGGGAGGTTCGAGCAATGGCGGTTGTATTGAACAATGATTGGGATCAACTTTTAAAAGATGAGTTTGCGAAGGAATACTATCAAAAACTGCGGCTGTTTTTGATCCAGGAGTACCGCAGCCACACAGTCTACCCTGATATGTATGAAATTTTTACTGCGCTTAAGCTCACATCTTATGCCGATACAAAGGTTGTCATAATTGGCCAGGATCCCTATCACGGCCCGAATCAGGCACACGGCCTTGCCTTTTCCGTCAAACCGGGGGTGGCCATTCCACCGTCGCTTCTGAATATTTTCAAGGAACTGCAAAGTGATCTCAACTGCGAGATTCCCGATAACGGCTATCTGGTGCCCTGGGCCAAGCAGGGTGTTTTACTCCTGAATGCCGTGCTCACTGTCAGAGCAAACCAGCCCAAGTCCCACCGCAATCAAGGTTGGGAACAGTTTACCGATCGGGTCATCGAGCTCTTGAATCAAAAAAATACCCCAATTGTGTTTCTCCTTTGGGGTAATGATGCCAAGCAGAAGGCCAAGGCGATTACCAATCCCAAGCACTTGATCCTGACTGCTCCCCACCCAAGCCCTTTTTCCGCTTATTATGGCTTTTTTGGCTGCCGGCATTTTTCAAAAACCAACAGTTTTTTACAAGCCGGCGGGTTGGAACCGGTGGATTGGCAGATTCCCTCAGTTCACGGCTGATATCACCGCGCCCCACGGCTATTGGAGCACAAAGCGGTAAGTTGTGGTCTGGCCGCTGTTGGTCACCGTAAGTATACCGCCTGCTTCTGCCGCAATCTGGCGGCAGATCGGCAATCTCCAGATGTACTTTTCCGGGATATCATCCTCCAGGTAACGACCGGCCGGTTCCATCTCTGCACCCTGCTCCGAGAAGTGCGATGCCTGTCCCGGCTGATTGTTCTTCACTTCCAGGACGGCCTTCCCGTCCTCAAGGTGCCACCGCAGCCAAACATGGCGGTCTTGAACATCCAGCACCCCCTGAAATGCATCCTCGATTAGGTTGGCCATCAGCCTGGCCACCAACCGCCTCTCACGCTCGTCCTCTGGAGGTCTCAGTTTTTCTTCAACCGTAAACAGAATCCCGTGCACTAGAGCTTCCTTTTGCTTTTGTTTGAGAGTCGCCTCCCAAGGATCAGACAGCCAGGTCTTGCTGTGATAATCAAATTTGTCGAGCTGATCAGCGGCAATGAATTCCAAGTATCTCTGAGCCCGCCGGAATTCTCCGATCTGCAGGTAGGCTGTTACAACTGAGATGGCATTCAAAATATCATTGCGCTGCTCATCAACGAGGCTCAACAGCTTTTCCACATATTCCTGCTGTGCCTCTTTAATTTTTTGTTCCAACTGCTGGCACCGCTCCAATCTGTGGATATGCACCAGAATCCCGATGAAAAAGACCAACAAACAGAGGCTGATACCCATTAAGGCGGCCACAAGAGTAACAGCAGATGACCCTGTTCTGAAATAAGTTATGTTTAGCATAACATATAAGATTGTGACCATAGATAAAGCACAAGAAATTATGAAAACTCTATACCCGAATTTTTCGTTGATCCTGTGACGCACTATAATGCCCCCCATTAAGTACCTCAAGTACTACTTTGCTTTTAAAATCGGCTGAATATTGATTTCTCTTTTTCATGCTTCCATTATAACTTACTTTTCTATTTTTGTATCTCACTTTATGGGTTCATTAAACACCTTCAAAAACGATCCCCCTAACCTTATTTGAGCAGGAAAACTCTATCAACCGAACGAATAGACAGTCAGTACTCATAACAGGGAGCGATGCTGTCATGTGGCCAAAAAACGTATCAGCTTCACACTTAACAGCGTTCATCTTCGTCACACTGCTGATAAGTTGGGGCGCTGCCGGCCTGATCTATAAAAACCCGGCTCTGGTAGGAATAGCCGGCATTACCTATGCAATCCCCACGGCGGTTGCCATAGCCTTGAATATTCTGTACCACAAAGACATCTCCAACATCTATCAACCTGCGTTTACCGGAACGACCCGGCGATCGATCGCTTTCGCCGTCCTGTATCCAGCTGTTTTCGTAATCCTGCTTGCAGTTGTCGCCTTGGCAAGCGGCAAGGCGTCTGTCAACAGCGGTAACCTTCCGGCTGCACCTGAACTGGTGGCCGCCATCCTCTTTACGTTGGTGTTGATGGTCATAGCTTTCGGTGAGGAATATGGCTGGCGCGGTTTTCTCTTGCCTGCCCTGGCCACCCGCTGCGGCAGGCTTCAGGCAGCTGCGATCGTCGGCCTAATCTGGGTGGCCTATCATCTGCCCGCAGTTTATCTGGCAAATCAAGGCAGTGAAAATCTCTGGCTTCCCTGCCTGATTGCAGGGGCGTCAACTTTCGTAATGGCTTTTCCCCTAGCCTACTGCTATTTCCAAACCAAGGGCAGTATTGCCGCCGTAATTGTATTCCGTGCTGTTTGGGATGCTGCACACAGCCTGGTTTTAGGCACTGCCGGCAGCGAAAAACGGGCTCTGCTTACCGGCAATTACAACCTTTATGGCCCCATCCCACTTGATCTGGCCTTAGGAGCCGCTGCGGCCGTTGTTTTCGCCTGCTTGCTCGCCAAAAACGGCACTTCCAAGGAAGAAGCCTGATTCTTTGGGAATCAGGCTTCTTTTATCTTTGAACCCGTCCTGATGCATCTCCCCCAGCCAGTGCTTCAACCTCCGCTAGACTTGCGTGATTGAAGTCACCGGGAATCGTGTGTTTTAGAGCCGAGGCTGCCGCCGCAAATTCCAAAGCATCAGCCGTGGATTTCCCGGAAATCAATCCGTAAATCAGACCGGCAGCAAATGAATCTCCACCGCCAACCCGATCCACAATATGCAGTTTATAGACTCGAGACCGGTAATACTCCTTCCCGTCATAGATGAGTGCCGACCATCCGTTGTCTGATGCAGAGTAACTTTCCCGCAGTGTTGAGGCTACATACTTGAAGCCGAATGTGTCCTTCATCTGCTTAAAGATCTCTTTGTAGCCTTCGATGTCCAATTCACCTTTCGTCACATCGCTTGTGCCCGGCTTAAAGCCCAAGGCAGTCTCGGCATCCTCTTCATTGCCGATGCAAACATCCACATATTGCATCAAATCTGTCATTACCCTGCGGGCTTTTTCCGGAGACCACAGCTTTTTCCGGTAATTGAGATCCACACTGACGGTAACACCATGCTTCTTGGCAGTCTTTAAAGCTTCGGTGATCAGCTCAATGGCTTTGTCGCTGAGTGCCGGTGTTATTCCGGTCCAGTGAAACCATTCGGCTCCAGCAAAAACCCGGTCAAAGTCAAAGTCAGACAGATCTGCCTCTGCAATTGCCGAGTTTGCCCGGTCGTAAATCACTTTTGAAGCCCGGACTGACGCACCCGTTTCGGCAAAATAGATGCCAAGGCGATCGCCGCCCCGGGCAATATAGTCTGTATGGACACCATAGCGGCGCAGACTGTTTACTGCCGCCTGCCCGATTTCGTGCTTCGGCAGCCTCGTAACATAGTACACATCCAGGCCATAGTTGGCCAAAGACACGGCGACATTCGCCTCACCGCCACCATAGACCACATCAAAAGCGTCAGCCTGCACAAAGCGGAGATAATCCGGAGGTGACAACCGCATCATGATTTCTCCCATGGTAACTACTTTCTTTGCCATTTAAACATGCCTCCCGCATTGAATAATTAATTTCGGCATTAATCAAAGTTCTCCTGCCGAATACTATCATTTATATCCGTTTTTCTCCCTTAATTGGTTTTTTATCAAGTTTATCTTGCCTCCCATCAGAATTACAGCCAATTCCTTGTCAGTCAGTTCACAGCGAAGCTGGTAGGTACAGGCTTGGGCTTTGTTTTTGACAATAATATCACCACCGGCTCGAAGCTGGGCTGATACATCCTCAATCTCCAGTTGGTCAAACTCCTGAATTGTGTCGTACTGCGGCAGATCTGTGAATGTCAACGGGACTATCCCCGAATTGATCAGGTTTGCCCGGTGAATCCTGGCGAAACTCTTTGCCATCACCGCCTTGATTCCCAGGTACAGCGGAACCAAAGCTGCATGTTCCCGGCTGGAGCCTTGCCCGTAGTTTTCGCCGGCAACGATGATCCCGCCTCCATGTTCCTCCGCAAGCCGGGGAAAATCAGGGCTGCACGGCGTCAGGCAGTACTGTGCCAAGTAGGGTATATTCGAGCGGAACGGCAGCAGCTTGGCATTGGAAGGCATGATATGATCCGTGGTAATATTGTCACCTAATTTAACTAAGACTGTACCGTCCAAGCTGCCCCCTAAAGGCACATTTTGGGGAAACGGCTTGATGTTCGGGCCTCTGATGATCTCCACCTGTCGAGGTTCTGAAGCAGGTGGGACAATCATGTTATCGTTGATCAAGAACCGTTCCGGCATGGGTATATCCAAATCCACATCAAGGCTGCGGGGATCAGTCAGTACTCCGGCTACAGCACTGGCCGCAGCAGTTTCCGGGCTCACCAAGTATACTTCAGCTGAAAGGGTGCCGCAGCGTCCTTTGAAGTTGCGGTTGAATGTCCGCAAGGAAACGGCATTGGTGGCCGGCGCCTGACCCATACCAATACAAGGGCCGCAGCCCGACTCCAAAACCCGGGCTCCGGCGCTGATCAAATCCGCCAAGGCGCCGTTGGCAGCCAGCATCGCCAAAACCTGGCGGGAGCCGGGAGAAATCACCAGGCTGACATTGGGATGGATGGTTTTTCCCTTGAGAATCCGGGCCACTTTCATCAGATCTTGATATGAACTGTTGGTACAGCTGCCGATGCATACCTGATCGACTTTGATCCTGCCAATCCGGCTGACCGCTTCCCCGTTATCCGGGCTGTGAGGTTTGGCAGCCAGCGGTTCAAGCCGGCTCAAATCAATGGTAACAACCTCATCATATTCAGCTTCAGGATCTGCCTGCAGTTCCACCCATGCGGATTCCCGCCCCTGGGCACGCAGGAAAGCCCGGGTTACCTCGTCGCTTGGGAAGACTGAGGTGGTTGCCCCGAGCTCTGCGCCCATATTAGTAATGGTTGCCCGTTCAGGAACCGACAAATCCGCCAGAGCCTCACCTGTGTATTCAAACACTTTCCCAACGCCACCCTTGACTGTCAAGCGGCGCAAAAGTTCCAAGATAATATCTTTTGCCGTTACAAAGGGAGCCAATCTGCCGGCCAACTCAACTTTGACAACTTTGGGCATAACCAAGTAGTAGGGCTGACCTGCCATGGCCGCCGCCACATCGAGGCCGCCGGCTCCAATAGCCAGCATGCCAATGCCGCCGTTGGTTGGCGTGTGGCTGTCTGAACCGAGCAAAGTCTGGCCTGGAACGCCAAAACGTTCCAAATGCACCTGGTGGCAGATGCCGTTGCCCGGCCTTGAAAAGTGGACTCCGTACTTGTTCGCCACAGTCTGGATGTATAAGTGATCATCTGCATTTTCAAAGCCTTCCTGCAGCATGTTGTGATCAATATATGCCACAGACAGCCTGGTCTTGACCCTGTCAATACCCATGGCTTCGAGCTGCAAATAAGCCATGGTCCCGGTAGAATCCTGAGTTAGGGTCTGGTCGATTACAATCCCTATTTCCGATCCGGGTAGCATCTCACCATCAACCAAGTGAGACTTAATCAACTTCTGTGTCAGATTCAAGCCCATTTTCCCAAGTCCCTTCCATAAGAGATTTCACTTGGTTATTTGCTCTTGATCTGACCAAATCCTGCATCGCCCCCTATTTCTTACTGTTAGTTAACTTAGTTTACAACTTCACCAGGCACTTTAGGATCTCCGATACTTGCGGCATCCACTAGGACATAGGCCGCCAGTGCCGGGACTGTCACATAAGGTACACTGATCGTCTCCAGAGGAAGCACTCCCGCCTGATCCTTATTGACCACAACCACCCAATTGACTCCCGGAAGGTGTATCGTCTTAGGGATCTGATTGGCATTGAAAACAATCACAATTTGGCGCCAGGGATCCATATCTGCTTCTGAAATCACATAGCCTACCATGTGCCCGGCCGGCATGGGCAAGAACCGCAGTTTCTCCCTGACCGCTTCGGCAGTCTGCATCCGGAAGGCGGGATGGGTTTTCCTAAGCAGAATCAATCCCTGGACGTAGCGGAAGACATGGAAATAGCGGGACTTGCGGGACCAATCAATCTTGTTGATCCGGTCACGTGCATTGTAACTGTTGTGATGCCCATGTTTGGTACGGAGGAGTTCCGATCCAGAATGGAGGAATGGGATTCCCTGTGAAGTAAGGACAATGGCCAGCGCCAGCTTGTGCATAGCCACTAGGTTTTCCTGGCTTTCGCCAGGGTTGGTTTCCTGCAGTTTGTCCCACAGGGTGAGGTTGTCATGGGAGGAGTTGTAGTTGATCGACTGGGACGGTTCTGCAGCCCAGGCAGAATGGGAATACAACACTTGGGAATAGTCAACCTGATCGTGGGCGGTGGCGGCCACAATCCCACACTTGATGCTTTCCTCCATGCCGGTGGCGCCATTGACAAACCCTGCTTGATGGTGGAAAAAGACGTGACCCTTGATTGCATCCCGGAAATCATCGTTGAAGACTCCGGTTCCCGGCAGCTGCCCCACATTGCCCTTGATGGCCTTGATGTGATCCGGAAGGGGTGAATGCCCGCCAACCCATCCTTCACCGAACATGATGATCGTAGGATCAATTTCATTCAGCCGGCTGCGGATTTCGTTGATGGTGGCAAGATCGAAAAGCCCCATCAAGTCAAAGCGGAATCCGTCAATTTTGTACTCCCTGGCCCAGTAACAAATTGAATCAACGATCATTTTCCGAACCATGAACCGTTCAGTCGCCAGTTCATTGCCGCAGCCTGAACCGTTGTGAAAATTGCCGTGGGCATCCTGGCGGTAATAATACCCAGGCACTATGGTGTTCAGATGTGAATTCTCACTCAGGTAAGTATGATTGTAAACCACATCCATAATCACTCTCAGGCCCTGCTCTTTCAAAGCCTTGATCATCTGCTTCAGTTCCCTGATCCGTACAGCACCATTGTAAGGGTCAGTAGCATAAGAGCCTTCAGGAACGTTGAAGTTATGTGGATCATAGCCCCAGTTGTACTCCGGGTTGTCCAGCTTGGTTTCATCTACAGTGAAGAAATCAAAGATGGGCATGAGCTGGACGTGTGTTACGCCTAGTTCCTTCAAGTGGTAAAGTCCGGTGGCAAGCTTTTGAGGGCTGTAAGTGCCGTGCTCTGCCAATCCAAGGTATTTGCCTTTGTTGACCACACCTGAATCGTGGTCAATGGTAAAATCACGGATGTGCAGCTCATAGATGATGGCATCAGTAAAATGATGCAGTGGTGCTGTTTTCAGCTGATCCCAGCCTTCCGGGTTGGTCCGTTCCAAGTCTACCACCATACCCCGCATACCGTTGACACCGCAGGCTTTGGCATAGGGATCAACTGCTTCCGCACTGACACCATCGATCGTGACCAGGTAGTTGTAGTACACACCATGGAGGTCCCCCGGCAATTCCAAATGCCAGGTGCCGCAAACGCTCTTGCGCATTGGATGGTGCTCACCGCTGGAATCATGTCCAGTGGGGTATGTAACCAACACCACATTTTCTGCACTGGGCGCCCATACTCGGAAACTGCTGCTTGAAAAGTGATAGGTTGCGCCGAGATCCTGGCCGTGGTAATGATATTTATCAGTAAACTCCTGGCTGGAAAAGTTCAGCCGCGTTTGCATAAGTCACCATTCCCCCGCTCATCTCTAGTCTTCTTAGTGTGCTTTGAAAAGGGGTATAATAAAACACCATTTACCCGGAAACCAAACACCCAGGCAAATGGTGCGGTAATTCCTTGTGGCCAAATACCGCTGCCCGTCACTGGGGCAGGTATGTCTTCAGTGCAACCGACCGACGGATCAGATCCCGGCCTTCCCCAAGACTGTTAATCTCTCCTTTGGCCATCAATTGCCCCAGCATATTACCCATGGCCGTTGCCTCAATGGGGCCGGTAACCACTTTGCGGTTGGTGGCGTTGGCTGTATACTGGCACAGAATTTCAGCTTGAATCCCACCGCCGACCATATGAATCGTCTCGATCCTGCGGCCGATCATTACCTCAAGCCTGGTAATGGTCTTCTGATAGCTTGCCGCCAGGCTTTCATAGACGCAGCGGGCCATTTCACCGTAGTTTTCCGGTATATCCTGATTGGTTTCCCGGCAGTAGGCTGCAATAGCCTCCGGCATATTGTCCGGATTGAGGAAGCGCGGATCATCAGGGTCGATCAGCGCCTTCAAAGGGGCTTGTTCAGCGGCCCGGCTGATTTGATCCCAGGCCAGGTCCAGGCCATCCCGCTGCCAGATTCTCCGGCACTCTTGAATCAACCATAACCCGCTGATGTTCTTCAAGAAACGGATGGTCTTCCCCACGCCTCCTTCATTGGTGAAGTTCTCCCGCCGGGAATGCTCGTTGATTACAGGGGTCTCCAGTTCCACTCCCAGCAAGGACCAGGTGCCGCTGCTGATGTAAACACTGTTTTCCCTGTCAGTAAAGGGTACAGCCACCACCGCTGATGCGGTATCATGGCTGCCAACGGCAATCACCGGAAGATCCCAGCCGATCCCTGTTTCAGCCTTAATCAGTTCAGTTACAGTGCCAATTACAGCCCCCGGGAACACCAAAGGCTGCATCAGGTCTGCAGGCACTTCAAGGGCTTTGAAAATCTGTTCCACCCATGTATGGGCCGATGGATGGAGCAGCTGTGAAGTCGAGCTGATGGTGTATTCGTTATATTTCTGCCCCGTCAGGAAAAAGTTGAGCAGATCGGGGATGAACAGCAGGCTTTTGGCGTTGTCCAAAACCCAGGGCCGCCAACGGCGCTCGGCATAGAGCTGGACCAAGGTGTTAATCTGCATGAACTGGATCCCGGTGTTGGCATAGACTTCTTCGGCACTGATTCTGGAATAGATCTCTTCCAGAAGTCCATCGGTGCGTTTGTCCCGATAATGGTATGGATTGGAAAGCAAGGTGTCATTGGCATCCAGCAGGCCGTAGTCAACACCCCAGGTATCGATGGCCATGCTGTCAATTTTGCCGTCTACTGCGTTGCAAGCTTTGACCAATCCCGTTTTGATCTGGGCGAACAGATCCAAGATGTTCCAGTAGAGGTGGCTGTGGATATTCTCCGGCCCATTGGGGAACTTGTGTACTTCCACCAGATCCAGCCGTTCACCGTCATACCTGCCTACGATCGCCCTGCCGTTGGATGCACCCAAATCAAAGGCAAGCAAACTCAACTTCGATCCCATGTTATCACCTCAGCCTACTCATGTTCGCATACGCCAATCGTAACCAGAATATTGGCGTACTTTCTGGTGTCTCCCGATACCAGAACCAGGCAAAGATCCTCGTTTTTGACAACACGATCATAAAACTCAAAACGGCCAAGCTTATTTAGCTCGACACTCTCAGGAAGGATTCTGGCAAAGTCCTCAAAAATCTCCGGCATTGGGCCTGCTTCCGGAGCCATGACATATGCTGCCTCAATTTCTATGGTATCAGCCAAAACCTGCAGAAGATCTGTTACCGCAACCAAGCCGGGGCTGATGCTCAGATAAATCTTTCTTACATCGGCCGGTGTCTTGGTGGAAGCAGGATAATGGCCGTCGGTAATCAGGACTTGAGCCCCATGGCCGGCAGCCGCAAGCACCCGGATGATGTCCGGATGGATCAGCTTTGTCTTTAACATATCGGCAATACCTCCGTTTTAGCTT
Organism: Bacillota bacterium; assembly: GCA_012520795.1. Taxonomy (GTDB): domain Bacteria; phylum Bacillota; class Limnochordia; order Darwinibacteriales; family DTU012; genus DTU012. The sequence continues at coordinate 34,276 of JAAYNP010000024.1, read as the reverse complement.
AGATTGGATTTCTTAAACCGAATTACGTTCCAGGACAAAGGCGGCAAAACAGAGTCAATCCCATCCTGCCCCACAGTTGTCTTCCCATCATTCCGGGGAACGACATTGTCAGCGTTTTCCATAGTGTTTGCCGCTTTGCAGTCCGCGTGGGCAAGGACAGTGTGGCTATCCAGGCGCAGTTCGCCATATCCCCGCAATTCCATGGCCAGGTGCAGTTCTTCCTCAAGATGGCGGTTTACGGCAAATACAGTTAAATAACCGTCTTCATTGTCTACAGCGATTGCCTCCAGATAAGGCACACCTTTGAACCTCCTGCTGTCATAGCGCGGCGAGTCAATGACCGGAAGCAGGACGGTTCCCCTGCCAAACCTTGAAGCATGCTGGTATGGATAATAGATGGTCTGGCGCCATGCCGGCCTATTGTTCTGAGTCATAATCGGCGCAATCACATTTACCAGCTGTGCCTGGCAGCCTATCCTGACCCGATCGCAGTGCTTCAAAAGGGAAATCAGCATTGTCCCAACCACAATGGCATCTTCGTGAGTATAGACATCCTCCAGCTGCGGAGGTGCAATCTGCCACGGCTCCAGCTGACGGTCAGCCTGATGGGAATGGAACCAGACATTCCATTCGTCAAAAGACAGATACAAGGTCTTGCGGCTGCGTCTTTTGGCCTTGATATAGTCACATACGGCTACAACCGTTTCGATGAACTGATCCATGTCCAGGGAAGATGCCAAAAAGCTTGGAGTATCATTGTCCGGGTTCCCATAGTATGTATGCAGCGAAATATAATCCACTTGATCGTAGCAGTGATCCAGAACCGTTGCTTCCCACTCTGGAAATGTTCTCATACCTCTGTTGGAGCTTCCGCAGGCAACCAACTCAATGGTGGGGTCCAGCATCTTCATTACTTTGCCCGTTTCTGCAGCCAGCCTGCCGTATTCATCGGCAGTTTTATGGCCCATCTGCCACGGGCCGTCCATCTCATTGCCGAGGCACCATACCTTGACCCCGTGAGGTTTTTCATAACCGTGGGAACGGCGCAAATCGCTCCAATAGCTGCCTCGGGGGTGGTTGCAGTATTCCAGGAGATTCCGGGCGGCATCGATCCCCCGGGTTCCCAAGTTGACAGCGAGCATTGGTTCACTCCCAACCTTCCCGGCCCAATCGACAAATTCATTGACACCAACTTCATTGGTCTCGATCGTACGCCAGGCAAGTTCCAGCCGGCGAGGACGCCGCTCCCTGGGGCCTATCCCATCCTCCCAGTTGTACCCAGATACGAAGTTGCCCCCGGGGTAGCGGACAATGGGTACATCCAGTTCCCGGACCAATTCCATCACATCTTGGCGAAACCCTTGTTCGTCAGCTGTAGGGTGGCCCGGTTCGTAGATGCCGCCATAAACACAGCGGCCAAGGTGCTCTACAAAAGAGCCAAACAACCGCTTATCCACATTACCAATTTGAAAATCTTTCTCAAAAACTGCTTTTGCTCTCATCTCCACACCTCGCTTCAATCCGTTCTAACGAAACTATTTCCCAAATCCCGGCCCGGATTCCTGCATTTTGCCATTTTTTTCTATTTGAATGGGTTGAATTCTGTCAATCCTTCCACATGGACGGCTTCAGTGGGATGAGCCCACTCAACACCGATGTCCGACAGCAGCTTGCCCTCGGCACAAGCCTGATCCATCAGCTGGACGATGTCTTTAAGGTTCGTGCGCAGCTCGCCCTTTTCCGGAAATTCGCTGATGTACTCGGCGGGAATCTCCCTTATCTTCTTCGCCGAGAGATACATGCCGTTTACGGCAACCTGGAATGAACGAGTATTATCCAGGTTCGACGGCAGCTGACCCAATTCGCCCCGGTGCTTGCGGGCTGGAATCCGGAACACTTCCAGGTACGGATCCACTCCTCCGCTGTCAAATTCGTCCACTCTGCCGTCGTGCCAGGTTATCTTCGTGTTTTCCTTGTTGTTCCAGGTCACTACAGCCTTGTCGGTGTGGATCTCCATGATTGGGCCCCAGTTAATATCTGAACAGTGAGTAACGTAAAAGTAGAGCTTAATTCCGTCGACTGTCTCGATTTCAAGGCAGGTAGTGTCATCTGATTGAATATATGTATGGCCGCGATACATCTCAGCCCTGACCGTTTTAAGCTCGGCGCTGTCCTGCGGAATCCGCCCAGCAAGGAAGATCATGTTCTGCAGGTAATGAGCCAAGGCATTGTGTACCGGCCCGTCCAGCACCAGTTTCCCGCGCCAGATTACCCAGCCGGCCCAGCCATTGCGCTGGTAGTATGATTCCAAGCGCGGCCAGTACCCGCGGCAGGTCATTTTTTCCAGCTTGCCAAGCTCGCCCTCCAAAAGCATCTTCTTCAGCCTATGAATGGTAACGCTGTGCATAAACTGAAACCCTACTGAACAGAATCTGCCGGTCTCCTTTTCAATCTGGCGCAGGTAATCCATCTCGTCTATGGTGGGGACAGGCGGTTTTTCCATAATCACATTATAGCCTGCCAGCATAGCCTTGGATGCCAGCTCCCCGTGGGTCGGGATCGAAGTAGGCAGAGTAATGATGTCCACCGTATCACTGCCTTCTCTCAGCAGCTGCTCGAAGCTATCATAGACTGTGACCCCTTCTGCCTTCAGCTCCTCCACACGTTTGGCATTTCGCACCTGATCGCTGACAACCACCGCAACCAACTTGCCTTCCCCAAGTTCCTCCAGCTGCTTTATTCTCCGATAATGAGAATGAGCATAATTCCTGACACCAACAATGGCAAACCGTACCATTTCACCCACTCCTATCTCTTTTTTTTTGATATCTTCAAAATGTGCCGGACACATCCAGAGTCCGATCACTGGTTTTCTTTCTGAACGTGGACTTGTTGATGCGTTCCTGCAGCATTTGGTAGAACAAATCCTCATCAATGGGCAGATCGACCCAGGCATCAGTCCAGCTTGACAAATGCATCGCATTGGACAGCTCAAGGCCTCTAATCCCTTCATGGCCGGGAGCCAACAGCGGCGCCCCTTTCAAAATCCCATTGATCCAATTCTTGAAAATCCCCAAGTGCTGACTGTTTTCCCCTGTCACGGGCACCTCGCATTTCCATACTTCAGGGCTGCCGAAGCCGCCCTTGTAGGCAGCGTTGAACTCCCGTTCGGAAACGCGCAGGCGCCAAAACGTCAGCCGGTCATCTTCAACCACGATTTTGCCCCTGTCACCAGACAGCTCAAGGCGGTTAGTGCCCGGCGCCTCGCCAGTGGATGTTATAAACAATCCCGTGGCACCGTTGGCATACTCCACATAGGCAGTCACATCATCTTCCACTTCAATATCATGGTATTTCCCGTAATAGCAAAAAGCCCGTACCCGTTTGGGCATTCCGCAGATCCACTGCCACAAATCGAGCTGGTGCGGGTCTTGATTAAGTAGCACCCCACCGCCTTCCCCTGCCCAAGTGGCCCGCCAGCCTCCTGAATCATAGTAGCTTTGGGAGCGGTACCAGTTGGTGATGATCCAAATTACTCGCTTCAGTTCTCCAAGCTCTCCGCTGTGAACCAAATCCCGCACCTTCTGGTAAATTGGGTTGGTGCGCTGATTGTACATCATGCTGAAAACTGTGCCGCTCTTGGCGGCAGCCTCGTTCATTTCCCGCACCTGTTTGGTGTAAACACCGGCAGGTTTTTCCGCCAATACATGCAGTCCCTGCTCGAATGCGGCAATGGCCAGAGGCGGGTGATCATAATGAGGTGTGGCAATGACAACAGCATCGGCACACTTTGCTTCGAAAAACTCATCAGCATTGGCAAAAAGCCCTACATCCGTACCTAAGCGGGTTTTGGCCCACTCAAGCCTCTGTGGGTTGATGTCACAAACAGCTGTCAGGGCCGCCCCGGGTACCTTTCCGGCTGCAAACTGCCGGGCATGGCTCGAACCCATGTTGCCAATCCCGATAACTCCTACCCGTATCCGCTCCAACTTGTTCTCCCCTTTCTTCACCCAGACATGCTTGACATAATGATCTCACAAGCCCAGCTGCTTCAGATTGCGGTAACTGATCGCCAGACTCTCGAACGGGTCCCGCCGGCAGATATCCTGTTCCACAGCGGCGTACTCAACGCCAATCTGTTGGCATGCCTCGATAATCCTGGGCCATTCCAGGTTGCCCTCGCCGACTTCAGTCATGATCGGGCTGTTATCACCGGCATTACCCATGTCCTTAAAGTGCACCACTTGCATTCTGCCGGCAACCTTTAGAATCCAGGCCACCGGATTGCCGCCCCCGGCCTGAATCCAATAAGTGTCCAGCTCAAATTGGAATGCATCCGGATTGGTTTCTTCAATAAGGATTTCCAAGCCGGTTATGCCGTCAAACTTCCGAAATTCAAAAGCATGGTTGTGGTAAATGAACTGCAAACCTTGATCCTTGATCCTCAAGGCGATCGCATCGGCTTCCCGGGCAAACCTGACCCAGCCTTCCCGATCCTGCCTGTACTCGCCGGGCATTGCCCCAAGGCCGATGTGCTTGCAGCCCAACAATTTGTGTTCAGCAATCAGGTTGTCCAAATCTTGCTGCAGCCGCCCCCACGGCACATGGGTGGCGCATACCGTCAGCTGCTCCCGGTCCAATAATTCCTTTAAATGCTCTGGGGCAATCTCACCGATGCCCGATACCTGCACAGATGTATAACCAATCGCCCTGATCTTGCCCAGCCCCTCGGCAATCTGCTCCGGAGTGCGCATCTGCTCCCGCACTGTATAAAGCTGGGCTGCAATGATTGGCTTTGTCATAGCTCTACCTCCTCCTTGTCTGTCAACTCTTTTGGTTTCCCACTTCTATTTTCCTGCCGTCTCCTCGAGGAATTTTTGATAGATCGGCGCATAAACCTTTGAATCCCTGACCACGCATCCTGTCAGTCGGGCGGCCCCCTTTAGTTCCGAACACTTGCTGCAGCTGATGCACACTTTCCTGGGAGACATTTCTCCGGCGGTGAAAATATCATTGGCAAAATCGGGATAGGCGAAGCCTCCCCGTCCAAACCCACAAATAGAGGCCCAGCCTTCCTTGACCATTCCCGCTGCTACATAGGGTGCAAACTGCCTCAACCAGCTAAAGCCAGTCCCAACAATGACACAATCCGGGACCGCTTTTTGCATTTCTTTGACCACATTAAGAATCCGGGCTATACCGATGATGGGATGCTCCGGCTGCGGATAACCATTGCGGCCCGGTTGATCGTACGGCCTGGAAATGTGAGGTTTCAAATAGGGCGTGGCAATCGTGATATTGATCATGGTCAGGCCAAGGCCGGCCAATTCCCGGACAAGGCGCTTTGGCTCGGTCAAATCGATTCCGCCCTCACTGTCGCAGCCCCAGCCGTAGGGGTAAGGGATCGCATCATAGGCGTTAAGCCTGGTGGTTATTTCAATGCCGATTTTGGCATCCTTGATCTTGGTGATTACATTCTTGAGCCAGCGGGTACGGTTTTCATAACTGCCCCCATATTCCCCCGGCCGGTCATGAGCGCCCAGAAGCTCGCTGATCAGGTAGCGGTGGCAGGCTTTGATATCCACGGCGTCGAAACCCGCCTGGGAGGCAAGGCGGGCTGCGGCCACAAATTCATCCTCCAGAACCCGCAGTTCCGCATCGGTTATCACCGGCTTGCCCGGATCTACCCCGGCCCGATTGTCCAGTTCAGGCTCATGGACGGCGATCACCTTGCCGTCACCGTAGCGGCCGGCGTGGGTCAGCTGCAGGACCAGATAAGGCGCTCTGCCGGTGGCTTCCAGCCCAGCTTGACGCGTTTGGCTCACCAGCTTTGCGAAGCTGCCGACATTGCTTTCATGGAGATAAAGCTGGCTTGGCTTACCGCGCCCTGCTTCGCATGCAGCAGTCGCTTCAAACCAGATCAACCCGGCACCGCCCCGGGCGAAACGTTCATAACGCCTGAAGGTCAGCTCTCCGGGGGAACCGTCTGCCAATGCATCACAGCCTTCCATGGGCTGAATGCTGAGCCGGTTGTGAATCGCCTTGGTTCCAACCGAAACCGCTGTCTGCAGAACCGACACATCAGTCGAAATGGGCAAATCCAAGTTAAACCTTACCAAATCGGCTGTGAAATCTTGAAGTGTTTTGTAGTTAAACCTCATTTGCTGCATGAATCCATTTCCTCCTTTGTGAAATCTACTGTGCAGCAGGCGCCCGCCAAACTCAGTCGTTTTATATTTGATAATTGCAGGATTAATCTCAGATTTGGAGAATAGCATGTAGTTAAATTAACAAAAAAAAAGGAGATCGGCCATGACAATCATTAAACCAAATTCTACTGTTTTGTTTCAAGGAGACAGCATCACCGACTGGGGCCGGGACCGCAAAGATCCTGACAGCCTTGGAAACGGCTACCCGCTGGTTATAGCCAGTATGTTTCCGGCACTGTTCCCGGAGCTTAACGTCAAGTTCATCAACCGGGGTATCGGCGGCGACCGGACTGAACACCTGGTGGCCCGCTGGCAGGAAGACTGTATTGATCTGAAACCGGATTTTGTCTCAATCATGATCGGCATCAACGATGTCTGGCATGCTTTCAACAAAAGAATTGAGACTGTATCACTGGAACAGTTCACTCTGAATTACAGTACGATACTGCAGATGATCCGGGAGAATCTGGATGCCCAGGTGCTTTTGATGGAACCATATGTTCTGCACACGAGCGATGACCGTCCACTGTGGCGGGCAGATCTGGATCCGAAACGAGAAGCTGTCAAGGAACTGGCGCATAAGTATGATGCCATTTTTGTCCCCATTGACGCCGTCATGCAAGAAGCTGCCCGGAAGCAGGAACCCGGCTTCTGGTGCCCTGATGGTGTCCATCCTGCGCCGGCGGGGCACGGCCTGATCGCCAAAGCCTGGCTGGAGGCGGTAGGCGCCCTTTAACTTCCAAAATACAGCGTCTCTGAATCTTATTCTATGCTTGAATGGAATTTCCCTTCCATCCTAAAACCGACGATCTGGGGTGAAAATCGTGAATATCTCAGGTAATAGCACGATCAATATCGGGCTGCTTGGGTTGGGTACGGTTGGTACCGGGACCATGCAGATCATCAACGCAAACCGGGCCGACATCGCAGCCAAGACCGGGAGTGAACTGCGGATAACCAAAGCTTTGGTGCGGGATCTGCACAAACAGCGCCCCCATCTCGATCCAGCCGTCGAGCTGACACTCGATCCGGATCCAATCCTCACCGATCCCGACATTGACATTGTTGTCGATGTGATGGGTGGGCTGGAGCCTGCCGGACAGTATATTACCACTGCCCTTGAGCAAGGCAAGCATGTGGTGACAGCCAATAAGGACCTGATGGCCCTCCACGGCCGCAGACTGTTCGCTGTTGCGCAACAACACAACCGGAATATCTACTATGAAGCCAGCGTCGGCGGCGGAATTCCTTTGATTCGGCCGATCAAACACTGTCTGGTTGCGAATAAAATCAAAAGCATTATGGGGATTATCAACGGAACTACGAATTACATCCTCACCCAGATGACCATTGCCAAGAAGGATTTTCAGGATGCTTTGGCTGAAGCCCAGGCCAAAGGCTTTGCCGAGCAAGACCCTTCGAATGATCTGGAAGGAAGGGATGCCGCGTATAAGCTGGCAATCCTGGCTGGTTTGGCTTTTCAGAGCATTGTCAAGGTTGAAGACATCTCAATTGAGAGCATTTCCGACGTCAGTGTCCGGGACATCATGTATGCCGAGGAATTGGGTTTTGTAATCAAGCTGTTGGCTATTGGAGAAGAGAACCGGGACGGGCTGAAACTGCGGGTGCATCCGACGCTGGTGCCGAAAGAGCATCCACTGGCCTCGGTGCACAATGAATTCAATGCTCTGTTTTTGGTTGGCGATTCCGTTGGCGAGCTGATGTTTTACGGACGCGGCGCCGGATCACTGCCAACTGCCAGCGCGGTTGTTGCCGATATTATAGAAGCAGTCCGCAACATCAATCACGAAATCGAGAACCATGCAATTGAAACAAACTATGCAGCCAAACCGGTAGTACCATTGTCCCAAAGCCAGTCCCGGTTTTATGTGCGGCTGAAGGCAAAGGATCAGCCAGGGGTCTTCGGCAGTGTCGCCACGGTCTTTGGCGATGCCCATGTAAGCCTCGACATGATTCTGCAGACCCGCCGGGAAGTAAACCTGGCGGAAATCGTCCTGGTTACCCATGAAGTCGTTGAACATGATTTTTATCAGGCATTGGAGCGGATCAAAAAAATCGACTCCATTCGCAATATCAGCAATGTGATCCGCGTTCTGGAAAGGAGTTAATCCATGCACTACCAAGGGATCATTTCATGCTTCCGCCGCTTCCTGCCGGTGGATGACGGTGCAAAAATAATCACCCTTCACGAAGGCAATACTCTGCTTCTGCAGGCTGTCAATTTGGCAGCCATGCTGAAGCTGGATTTCGAACTGTATCTCAAGTTTGAGGGGCAGAACCCCACCGGTTCGTTCAAAGACCGGGGCATGACCGTGGCTGTGACCAAGGCGGCAGCCAGAGGTGCCAAGGCTGTTGTCTGCGCTTCCACCGGCAACACCTCCGCTTCTGCCGCCGCCTATGCCGCCCGGGCCCAAATCAAATGTTTGGTCCTAATTCCCAAAGATGCGATAGCACTGGGAAAACTGGCTCAGGCAGTGGTATACGGAGCTGAGGTTGTCGCGGTGGAAGGCAATTTCGATCAAGCACTGAAGCTCGTAAGAGAGCTGGCAGAACACTATCCGATCACTATTGTAAACTCCATCAACCCTGATCGGATTGAGGGGCAGAAAACAGCTGCTTTTGAAATCTGCGATCAGCTTGGCGACGCCCCCGATTACCTAGTGATCCCCGTAGGCAACGCCGGCAACATCACGGCTTATTGGAAGGGTTTTCGCGAGTATTACGAGGCAGGGTTGAGCAAAAAGCTGCCGAAAATGTGCGGTTTCCAGGCAGCCGGTGCAGCTCCCATCGTCTTGGGACAGCCGGTGCCAAACCCGGAAACGATCGCCACGGCAATCCGCATCGGAAACCCGGCCAGCTGGCACAAGGCAGTCCAGGCAAAAGCCGAAAGCGGCGGTGTGATCGACAGTGTTACCGATGAAGATATCCTTGAAGCATACCAACTCCTGGCCCAGGCGGAAGGGATTTTTGCTGAACCGGCATCGGCTGCTTCGGTGGCCGGGATGATCAAACTATCCCGGTCGGGATACTTCCAATCCGGCAGCAAAGTGGTCTGTATTCTGACCGGCACCGGCTTGAAGGATCCCGATACTGCGATATCTGTCGGTGTCAAACCCAAGGTAGTGGCCGCTGATCTGAAAGCTCTCACAGGCATACTCGATCTGGAGGCAGAACCATGCATGTCAAGGTCCTGACTCCAGCCAGCAGCGCCAATTTGGGCCCGGGCTTTGATACCCTTGGGTTGGCACTGAAGATCTATAATGAACTGGAAATCGATACTGAAACCAGGATCCCAACTATCGAGATTGAAGGAGAAGGCGGAGCCGCCCTGCCCAAAGGAAAGCAGAACCTGTCCTACCGAGCCGCCGCCAAAGTCTTTGAAGCAGTAGGGGAAGCAGTGCCGCCGCTGTACATCCGGCAACTCAACCGGATCCCAATCGCTTCAGGGTTGGGCAGCAGCGCTGCAGCAATCGTGGGAGGGCTGATGGCGGCGAACCACCTATTGGGCAGTCCCCTGGCTGTAGATCGCCTGCTTGGGCTGGCTGTAGAAATCGAAGGCCACCCTGACAATGTAGCGCCGGCTTTGTTGGGCGGATTGGTGGTGAGCGGGACAGATTCCGGCAAGGTTACCTGGTATCAAATCCAACCGGACAACCCACCATATGTGATTGTGATCAGTCCTGATTTCCACCTCTCCACATCCAGGGCGCGCCAAGCCCTACCAAGAAGGGTCTTGTTGGCCGATGCAGTGCACAACATGAGCAGGACCGCCTTTTTGCTCAACTGTTTCTCATCCGGTGACTACCGCTATTTGCGCTTCGCCATGGAGGACAAACTGCACCAACCCTACCGGGCAAGGCTGATTCCGGGACTAAATGCGGTAATCGATGCCTGTTACGAAGCAGGAGGGATTGGTGCCGCCTTAAGCGGAGCCGGGCCTGCAGTAATCGGTTTTGTGGACCGTAGTTCCAAAGAAAAGGCTGTGGAAACAGCCGCAAAGATGCAGCACGCCTTTGCCGTGCACGGCATCAAGAGTAGGCCCATCCTCACTGAAATCTGCACCACAGGAGCAGTCTTAGCCGGATAGGCGTTCTACGGGTAACAGCTGGAGGTACCTGAGCTAAAGAGCGTTCAGAACTTGCCGGGCGTATTTCTGTGCCTGTTCCAGCGACAGATCACGGTAGTTGCCGCACTGGACAGCATTGGCTGCAGGCACTTCCACTGCCCTTAGAACCTTTTGCAGCGCACTGATTAAGGCTTTCTTGACTTCATCAACAGTGGCTTCGCCAATCTTAACCAAATAAAACCCGGTCCGGCAGCCCATGGGAGAGAGGTCCACCACCCCGTCCAGTTCTTCACGGATAAAACCTGCCAGCAGATGTTCCAGGGCATGCACAGCTCCCGTTGGCATGATGCCCAGATTGGGCTGAGTAAAACGAAGGTCAAACTTGAGGATCACATCCCCTTTCGGAGTGATCGTCCGTCCGCAGCTGCGCACAAATGGGGCTTTAACCTTCGTATGATCCAGAGTGAAACTCTCAACAACCACTTGATCCATGGCTCCAGCCTCCTTCCTGTGGATTGAACAAGATCGAACCGTTCAGCTATATTATACAACGAATGGAGAGGACTTAGGCAATGAAGATTACCTGCCGCTCCCTCACAGAAGCAGAGTTTGCTCAGGCATTGAGTATCCGCTGGCAAGTCTTTGTTGGCGAGCAAAACGTGCCGCCAGAGGTTGAACATGATCACGATGACAAGAAAGCAATCCATTTTGGGGCATTTGATCAGGATCAGATGATCGGTACGGGCAGGGTGATGATCAAGGGGCAAAGGGGAAAAATTGGCCGCTTGGCCATTCTTAAGCCATACCGGGGCCAGGGAGCCGGAATGCAGCTTTTGAACTACATAGTCAGCTACTGTATAGAATCAGGCTTGGCCGAAGTATACCTGGGAGCCCAAGTCCAAGCCATCGGCTTTTATGAAAAGGCAGGTTTTGCGGCCGAAGGAGAACTGTATGACGACGCCGGCATCCCCCACCGGACCATGCGCAAAAGGTTAAAAAAATAGAGATGCTGGCGTCCAACATCTCTATACCGGCAAGCCCTTAATTGCGGGATCGAAATTCGATCATGAAATCTCTTAATGCTTCGCAGGCTTCCATTGGCACCGCATTGTAAATCGAAGCGCGGCACCCCCCGACAGACCGGTGCCCGTTTACTCCCACAAACCCTCTTGCCTTTGCCTCCTGCAGGAACTTGCTTTCCAGTTCTTTATCGGCAAGAGTGAAGGTCACATTCATCATCGAACGGGCTTCCCGCTCGGCATGCCCTTGATAGAAACCATCGCTCTCATCAATTGCATCATACAAGAGCTGGGCTTTGGCTTTGTTTTGAGCAAGAACGGCTTCCACGCCGCCAAGCCCGTCGGCCCAGTCCAACACCTTGCCTAACAGGTAAATGGCAAATGTCGGCGGAGTGTTGTACAAAGAATTGGCATTGGCATGTGTTGTGTACTTAAGCATGATGGGATTCTTGTCGGCGGCTGCCTCCATCCAGTCACGCCGGATGATTACCACCGTAACTCCTGCCGGCCCCAGATTCTTCTGCGCCCCGGCGTAAATCAAGCCAAACTGGCTTACGTCAATAGGCCTGGAAAGAATGTCACTGGACATGTCGGCCACCAAGGGCACGCCATTTGGATCAGGGAATTGATGCCACTGGGTGCCAAAAATGGTATTGTTTGACGTGATATGGACATAGGCATGGTCCGGTTCGATCTGGATCTGGTCAGGGCTGGGGATATAGCTGTAGTTGCGGTCTTCACTGCTGCCGCCGATGTATGTATTGCCGATTTTTTCTGCTTCCTTGAGTGCTTTCTCCGACCAGGATCCAGTCAGTATATAGTTGGCAGTCCTGCCCGAAGCCAAGAAGTTCATGGGCACCATCGCAAACTGAAGGCTGGCGCCGCCTTGCACAAACAATACTTCATAGTCGTCAGGTATTGACAGCAGTTTGTACAGCATCGACTTGGCATGGTTGTGAACCGCCTCATAGTCCTTGCCCCGGTGGCTCAACTCCACTATGGACATGCCTGTGCCTTTGAAATTGACAAACTCAGCCTGGACAGCCTCCAAAACGGGCAGCGGCAGTGCTGCCGGGCCGGCATTGAAATTATAGGCCATTGTCTCACCCCTTTACGAAAAATAGACTATGTATTATACTATCACAAAACGAGCGAACTGGAAATACGAAATTATTATTTTTTCATCATATTTACATCGGCATCCGCTATTTTACGTTTTTTTTATTTCTTTTTTCGTGAGATAATAGTACAATAGGTTAATGAAGCGTTAGCTAAACCGAGGTATAGGACTGTATGGAACCAAGCTAAAAAAATCACGTTACACAAGGAGAGAGAACCAATGTTTCGCGTGCTGGTTACAGACAAGATTAGCAAAGAAGGCCTTACTCCATTGTTGGAAAGCCCCGGTATTGAGTGTGTGATTCAGGAGGTTAATGATACTGAGGATTTGGATTCATTCGACGCCCTGCTGGTCCGCAGTGCCACCAAGGTCACCGAAGAACTGCTGGCCAAGATGGCCAATCTGAAGATTATCGCCCGAGCCGGTGTGGGAGTGGACAATATTGATCTGGACGCCGCCACAAGGCGTGGGATTCTTGTTGTCAACGCTCCGGCGGGCAATACGATTTCCACAGCCGAACACACTTTTGCAATGATGCTGGCGCTGGCCCGCAAGATTTGCCCCGCCAACAACTCAGTCAAAAGCGGCCTTTGGAACCGGTCGGCGTTTCAGGGGATGGAGTTGAAAGGCAAGACCCTGGGAATCATCGGTTTCGGGCGGATAGGATCAGAAGTAGCCAAAAGAGCCACGTCATTTGAGATGACAGTGCTGGCCTACGACCCGTTTCTTACCAAAGAAAGGGCTAAAAAACGCGGTGTCTCCCAGGCCAGTCTCAATGAGCTGCTTGTCAAGTCTGACATCATCACAATCCATACTCCCCTTACCCCAGAAACCAAAGGTTTGCTGAACATGGATTCTCTCAAGATCACCAAACCGGGAGTCCTGATCATTAACTGTGCCCGCGGCGGCATAGTGGATGAAGCTGCCTTGAAGCATTATCTGCAGAATGGGCATATTGCCGGGGCAGCTTTGGATGTTTATGAATCGGAACCACCGCAGGATGAAGAGCTGCTTCAGTTGGAAAATGTGCTGGCCACACCGCATATCGCCGCCTCCACCCGGGAGGCTCAGCTCAATGTGGCCATAATTGTCAGCGAAGAAGTACGGGCATTTGCTGAAGGCAAACCAGTGCACAACGGCGTCAACCTACCTTCCGTCTCCAGTGAAGTCTTGGAACGAATCAGCCACTATTACCAACTGACCAAGATCATGGGGAAAGTAATCTCCAAACTGGCAAAGGGAGCCGTCAAAGTGCTGGATGTGCACTACAGCGGCCCAATCACCACTATGGAAACATCTTGGATTACCCGGGGGCTTCTAGCCGGATTCCTGCAGCCTAAGGTGGATTTCATCATTAATGATGTCAATGCGCCAATCATTGCCAAGGAATACGGCATTGTCTATGGAGAGAAGTATTTCGACAACGGCTCAGTCTATACTAACCTGATTCAAGCCGTGGCCACAACTGATCAAGGGCCTTTCGTCCTGGAAGGGACCTGCATCCGGGAATACGGCCCCCGCATTGTGAATATTGACGGCTTCGATATCGATTTGGCACCCATAGGCAGTGTCCTGGTTGTGGAACACTTGGACAAGCCTGGTGTAATCGGCAAGATCGGCCAGGTTTTGGGCAGTAACAGCATCAATATCGGTGCTATGCAGGTAGGACGTAAACAGCAGGGCGGTGCTGCCCTGATGATTATCAACATTGACAAGCATGTCACTCCAGAAGTGGAAGCCGAACTGGTCAAGGTGGATGAAGTAACCAGAATCACCGCCATTGAATTCTAACAGCAGACACGTTTAGGGTTCTAACATCAGGGCCGGGATTTGTTTTTTGCCGGCGCTGATTTTATTGGAAAATTCGTTGGAAATTACCCCTTGATTAAGCAAAAAACTGACGTATATAATAATAGAAGCTACCTTAACCTGAAAAAGAGGGGGTTACTTTATGCAACGCAAAAGATTATCATCTGTGGTTATAGTTGCCTTTTTACTACTTGTGGGGTTGTTGATAGCTAGCCAATATCCTAATCTTTTTGTCTCAGCGGAAGGCGAACCTCAGCAAAGCGCTGAAACAGCACCAACTACTTACCCGGAGTCAGAGCCACGGACTGTCTCTGCAATACCGGTATTTCTTGACAATCCGTACCAGATTGCCGACATTGCTGAAGCTGCCAATCCCGCAACAGTGTATATCCAGGTAAAATGGCCAATGCAGGATCCAACATCCAGATACCGGATGAGCCTCCCGTTTGGTTCCTTCTTTGATTTCTTCTGGGGAATGCCCTTCTCGCAACCAACACAGCCTATTACACAGGGCAGCGGCTTTATAATCGATGAATCAGGAATTGTCCTCACCAACCAGCACGTTGTCGGCAGTGCCGGCCAAGAGCAGGAGATTACTGTCACAGTCACATCGCCAAACATCAGCGGCGATTTCAAAGCCAGGATCCTCGGTTCCGATGCTGCGCTCGATCTTGCTGTCCTTAAGATCGAAGGTGGAGCAGGCCCCTTCCCGACCATACCCCTTGGCGACTCGGATAGTGCCCGTCAAGGCGAATGGGTCATCGCTATTGGCAATCCGTACGGCCGCCAGCTTGATCATACGGTAACATTCGGGATTTTAAGCGCCAAAGGGCGGGAGATTGAGATTCTCGACCCCACCGGGTCCACTCAAGTCTACAAAAACCTGATGCAGATCGACGCTGCCATCAACAGCGGCAACTCCGGCGGCCCTCTGCTCAACATTAAAGGAGAAGTTATCGGAATCAACACAGCAGTTCATACCCAGGCACAGGGAATCGGTTTTGCCATCCCAATCAATGTGGCCAAAGAGGTGCTGCAGGATTTGATTGAGTTCGGCAGTGTCCAACGGCCAAGTGTCCAGCAACCAAAACCGTGGATCGGCTTTTGGTACACAGATATCAATGAAGATATATACCGCTACTTCCGCCTGCCGGATCGCAAAGGAATCTTGGTAACCGACATTGTCCAAGGCTCGCCGGCTGAAAAGGCAGGCATCAAAGCCGGAGATGTGATCCGCCGTTTTGATCAGCATGACATCCTCGAAGAAAAGGATCTGCTTAATGCCCTCAGTCAATACAAACCCGGAGATCAGGTCATGATCACGGTTTGGCGCAGCGGCCGGACTTTACTGCTGCCGTTAACGCTGGGCGCTGTCCCCGAAGAGCTTCAGCAGTAAAAAAAAAACAAAACAGCGCTGCAGCTTAAGCTGACAGCGCTGTTTTTTCGAAAGCGAGCCGCATAGAGGCTAAAAATAAACAATCTCCTCTTTATCAGCAGCTTCCCGAGCTCTCAGGCATGCCTCGGTCACCACAAACGAATCTTTGGCGCTCACCAGACACTTCCCTTCCCCGCGCACTTGTCTCGCGAAGTCCAAGAAGATACCGTCAGTCTCCATCAGCGACAGTTCCCGGGTGCCCTGCTCTTCCTCGCTGATCAGATAAACCCTGCCGTGCCGCACTTCAATAACGCCCCTGGTACCAGCCACCCGCACGCGGTCATCACCGTGGGTTTCAGCGGTGCTCGGCCGCAGGTAATCAATATTCACTGAAGCAAAGACCTCATTGGTCAGCCTGAAATGGCACAGCCCTGTCATCTCCATGCTCCCCAACCCCCGGTTGGCCATGGTGGAATGGTGGCTCATGACAGATACAAACTCCTGGCCGGAGAACCAGTACACCCAGTCAATGGCATGACTGCCCACCCAGGGGATTGTCCCGCCGTAGCTCTGGCGGTGCTTGAAAAACTCCGGCCGGCTGCCCAGGCGGTAAGATTTCTGGGCGTTGATCAACCGCACTTCCCCGATCTTCCCTTCTCGGACTGCATGCCAGGCGGTGTAGAATGCCGGGTTGTAGCGCAGGCCGAACATGGCTGCCACTTCTGCACCCGACCGGTCGTATTCCCGCTTGAGGACAGTCAGTTCTTCCATGGCCGTAGCCAAAGGTTTTTCCGCGAACAGATGCATTTTGCGGCTGAGCACTTCAAAATTGACCTTGCCGTGATCGCCAAAATGGCAGTTCACCGCCACAATATCCGGTTTAAGCTCATCGAGCATCTTGCGGTAATCTTCATAGTATTGAGGTAGCTGGCCCCGCTTCTGGGCTGCATTCAAAAATTTGCCCACATCTTCCCCTTCTGATCCCGGCGCCACACCCACCACTAGGATGCTGGGATCCTGGTCCATGCCTTGGAAGACGAAGTTGGCATGGCCGCTGCCTCCAATAATGCAAACTCGCATACTCACCCCTCCTTTGCCTGAACTTATCCCTCACTCAAGCTATCTTTTCAGCAACACTTCCTGTTCGTACACCTTGACTTCAGCAAGCCATTCATCCCGTACCGGCACATTGTGCCGCAGGCAGTAATAGTCCCAAACGGCCGGCCACGGATATGCTTTCAATTCTTCCATTAATGCCAGCCTTGATGTGAAATCGCCTTTTGCTTCATATTCCTTCAGGATTTCACCAGGCTCCAGCATTGCTTTCAAAAGTGCCTTCAGGGTATTCCGGGTACCAATCGCCCAGGCGGCGATCCGGTTAATACTACCGTCAAAAAAATCCAGGGCAATGAAAACCCGATCAGCAACCTTGCCACGCACAATCTCTTCCATAATCCGCTGCAGCTCGTCATCGAAAGTCACTACATGGTCGCTGTCCCACCGCACCGGCCGGCTTACATGCAGCAGCAGGCGGTCAACATAGGTTAAGACTGCCGATATTTTGTCGGAAATCATCTCGGTAGGATGGAAATGCCCTGCATCAAGGCAGAGGGTGATCTTGTTTTTCACTGCATAGCCAAGGTAGAACTCGTTTGAACCCACAACATAGCTTTCGGAACCAATACCAAACAGCTTGCTTTCCACGGCATCGATGTTGTGTTCCGGGTCAATATCCGCGGCCAGGATCTGATCAAGGGATTCCATCAAGCGCCTGCGGGGGGCAAACCGATCCGCCGGGAGATCTTTATAACCGTCAGGCACCCAGATGTTGGTCACACACGGGATCCCCAGTTCTCGCCCAAAGTAGGCGCCGATGCGGCGGCAGGCAATGCCGTGCTCAATCCAGAACCGGCGGATTTTGGGATCCTGATGGCTCAAAGTAAACCCGTCATCACTTAGGGGATGCGAAAAGTATGTAGGATTGAAATCCAAGCCGATGCCGAGCCTTTTCGCCCAATCCACCCAGTTTTGGAAATGCTCAGGCTTAAGCTCGTTGCGATCGACCTTTACCCCCTTTGTTTCGGCATACATGGCGTGGATGTTCACTTTGTGCTTGCCTGGAATCAAGGACAAAGCTTTCTCCAAATCCTGCCGCAGTTCCTCAGGGTTGCGGGCTGCCCCCGGGTAGCTTCCGGTAACCTGAATCCCGCCTGTCAGCTCTTCTGCTCCCTCAAAACCGCGGACATCATCACCCTGCCAGCAGTTGATCGACACCCTGATCTTGGCAAGTTCGTCCAGCACTCGGTCTGTATCCACACCCCGTTTGGCATATAGTACTTTTGCCTGTTCATAGCTTGACTCAATCATTTTTTGCTTATCCGGCATGATTCTCCTTCCCCTTTCCCAACAATTCTTTTACTAATAATAATGCTTCCGCTTAAATTCTTCATTTCCTGCTGCTTTCACTCGCGATTGAGCTGTGATATAATGAAGCAAGCGAGGAGAGGAGGACAATCATGGCTGTTATTAAACCATTTCGCGCCTTAAGGCCACATCCAGCATTGACCGACAGAATTGCCGACTTACCCTATGATGTGATGAACACAGCTGAAGCAAGAGTGATGGTAGCCGGCAAACCCTATTCATTCCTGCGGATTGATCGGGCCGAGGTCAATTTCCCCACTTCCGTGGATCCCTACCAGCCGCAAGTGTACGCAAAAGCGAACAGCATTCTGAAGGAGATGACTGCCCAAGGCCATTATCTATTGGAACCCCATGAGTGTTTCTATATTTACCGCCAAATCATGGGCGGGAGAAGCCAAACTGGGCTTGTGTGCACCACCGCGGTTGATGATTATCTCAACGATGTAATCAAAAAGCATGAACATACCCGCCCGGAAAAGGAAATCGACCGGGCCAACCATATAGAAACCGTCGGGGCCCACACAGGGCCGATATTGCAGACTTACCCCGATCAGGAAGAGATTACGGCCATTCTTGAGGACTGGGCTGATTTGCATCAGCCTGTCTATCAGTTTACAGCCTACGGTGTGGAACAAATCTGCTGGGTAATCGCGGATCAAGAAACCATAGCCAAGCTGCAGGCATTGCTTACCGCAGTACCCCACATTTATATTGCCGACGGCCATCACCGCAGCGCAGCAGCACTGCGGGTGGCGTTGAAGAAGCGCCGGGAAAAACCCGGTTTTGACGGGAGTGAAGAGTTCAATTATTTCCTGTCAGTATTATTTCCGGCTTCACAGCTGAAAATCATGGCGTATAACCGCGTTGTCCGGGATCTCGGCACTTTGTCTGATCAAGAATTTCTCAGCCGCATTCAAGAGAGGTTTGATTTGGCCCCAGCCCCGGTTTCGCCCTATGAACCGGAAGAGCCGCATCAATTCGGCATGTATTTCAGGGGCCAGTGGTACAAGCTCACAGCCAAAGCAGAGTTTATCAATGAATGTGATCCAGTCAACAGGCTTGATGCCGCAATTCTGCAGAACAATCTTCTAAGCCCTGTTTTGGGTATTGCCGATCCCCGCACCGACAAGCGGATTGAATTTATCGGCGGTATCCGGGGGCTTGAGGAACTGGAACGCAGGGCCAACCAAGACATGCAAATAGCCTTTTCCCTGTTCCCCACTTCAGTTGCGGATGTGATGCAGGTGGCGGATGCCGGGATGGTGATGCCTCCCAAATCGACCTGGTTTGAACCGAAACTGCTGAGTGGTTTGTTTATCCACCTTATCTAAGGCTGGAAACGGCAGTTCACTTTATCTCAAGCTTGCCTTTTCAGCATATCCTTGTATTTTGCCCTGAACTTCTGGACTTTGGGGTTGATCACCAAACGGCAGTAGCTCTGATCGGGGTTGTTGCGGAAGTACTCCCGGTGATAATCTTCAGCGGGATAAAAGGCAGTCAAAGGGGCTATTTCCGTGACGATGGGATCCGCCCAATACTGCTGATGAGTGCGGACTGCCTTTTCTGCTGCTGCTTTTTGCGCTTGATCGTGATAGAACACAACCGAACGGTACTGCGTGCCTATATCTTCGCCTTGACGGTTGGGCGTCGTGGGATCGTGAATGCTGAAAAACACATCCAGCAATTCTTCATAGGAGATCACCGCCGGGTCATAGATAACCCGGACTACCTCTGCATGATTGGTAGTGCCGGTGCAAACCAGTTCGTAGCTGGGATTGGGCACCGTGCCCCCTGCATATCCCGGCAGCACCTGTTCTACACCTTTAAGATCGGCAAAAACTGCTTCCAAGCACCAAAAACAGCCTCCGCCAAAGGTAGCCTGCTCCAATTTGCCTGTCATTGTGTTCATCCCCTTCAGTTAACTTGTAGAGATTGCTGTTCCAATCGGGCCAGCTTCCGGTCCAACCGGTCAAGCCGGTACTCAAAAGCGGCAGTGCGCGAGGGTTCCCGGGCTAAAGCCAAAGCCAGTCCCCGCTTGGCAAGTGTCTTGGCCCTGGTAAAGTCCCTGCAGACATGCTCATAGTACTTCGCCAGTTCCTCACAGGCTTGAACATCGCCGTGTTCCTCCGCCAGCATCAGCCAGATTTCTTCTGCCTGCTCCCACAGAGAAAGGCGCCGGTAGATCAGGGCAAGCTGAGTACAGGCGGAACAGCGGGTTTTGTTTGATCTGGCCAGGCTGATCCCCCTCTGCAGAAACTCGATTGCCCGGTGCCACTGCCGGTGTTGGATGGATAACCTGGCCAACGCCAAACACAATGAATCCGACTTGATTTCCACGGCCGGCTTGCCTACTGCCAGATTGAGGCTGCCCACCAAGGTGACTAAAGACAGGACATCAGCCTGGTTGTGCTCGAGGATGTCGACAAGCAGTTCACCTCTCCCCGTGCGTATGAAATCAAAGTAACGCTGGGGGATTTCGCTGCCGGGAATGTCCCGTTCCCGGGCCACTTTTAGCACGAACGCCTCCAGGCTGTCCAAGCTGCAGCTGGGCAGAGAATCCCGCCACAATCTTCTCGCCGCATGCAGCAGATCAAGATGAATGTAGTTTTTGCGCAAAGGCTCAAACCGGGCGAGCGTGAAGCGATCTCTTAAAAGCGGCCAGTCAAAGCATTTGCCGTTAAAAGTGACAATGGCGTCAAACTGTTTGATCAGCTGGTATAAATCAAAGAGCATGGCTGCTTCTTCGTGGTAGTCCCGCATCAGATACTGGCGCACGATCACTGTACCGGCTTGGACAAAACCAACGCCGACCAAAAAAACATAGGTGCCAGCTCCACCGGAGAGCCCAGTTGCCTCTGTGTCCAAAAAGATGGTTTTGTCAAGTTCGATATTCTGTACAGCCTCATCCTTGGCCACAAATGCCATCCGATCCCAATCCACGGCCAGGATGCAGGCAAGCGTAAACCGCCCATGGCCGTAATCCAATCCATAACAATGCTCCACCAGATAATAGCTGCCAAAAGGGTTCGCCATTTCTTTCCCGCCCAAGAACCGAAGATCAGCTGTCTGCCCACGCTTTTGCATATGTTCAGGCCCAGAAACAAACCGCCTAAGCTTTTGGCTGAGATCCATGCCTTAGCGCCTCCTCCAAAAACAACCGTGAGTACTGTTTTGCCGCCTGATCGGTATCCACCTGGGGGCCGATGCATGAAGGGCAGCCCTGCTCACAGCCGCAGTCCATCAACAGCTGATAAGCCCGCTCCAACACTGAGCTGGACAAGTCAAACAACTGCTTGGCATAACCGACACCACCGGGATACTTCTCATAGACGTAAATCGTGGGCAGCTGGGTAAAAGGCGACTTGACCTGCGCCACCACGCCCAGATCACCCGGTTCGCACATCAATTCCAGGGGCGCTGTGTTCAGTAACAAATGGGCAACGCCGTTGAGGGCATTCTGAACCACTGCGGACGGGACTGACGGGTCCAAGTCCAGTTCTTGGGCATACCAAAAGGCGGTGGTGTGCATCTCCTGTTCAGGTAGGGATATTGGGCCCCAGCCAACATTTTCATGAGTGTAAAACCGGATTTTTTTATACAAATGAGTCTGGGCGGTGACCAACACCTCTCCCCAGGCGTGCGCGGCCGGCTGCCCTTCTGGTTGACTGCTTTCGCCCACACTGAGGACTTTCAGGTCAACATCCAGGTTGGCATCGGTGTAATAATCCACCTTCACCCGGTGGGCGTAAGCTTTTTGCCGTTCCCAATCCAGTTCGTCCACATGGTACTGGCTGCCCTCATGCATGTAGATGGCGCCTTCATGGATCAGCATCGGGGCACTGAAGCGGTCAACCTCGCCGATGACATTACTGGCCCCCTCAGTAATATCGATGATCACAAAATTGTCCGGTGAAGCGCTGCGCAGCGAGATGTCGCTGGCAGGGTAAGCCTCGCTCATCCAGTAGTAGCGCCCTTCCACAAAACGGAGGATCTCCTGATCGACCAGGAAATTGAGGTATTCTGCCACACTTTCCTCCCCGAACGACTCTCCATCCTGGAAAGGCAGCTCAAAGGCGGCGCACTTCAAATGGCTCAAGATAATATACAGATTATCGGGGTCAATCAGGGCCCGCTCTGCGCCCCGCCCCAGGACAAACTCAGGATGGTTGACAATATACTGGTTTAATGGGCTGGAATTGCCCACCAGCACAGCGGCAGCCAATTCATGCTTGCGGCCGGCACGGCCGATCTGCTGCCACAAACTGGCGATGGTGCCGGGATAACCGTTGATTACGACTGCCTGCAGACTGCCGATATCCACTCCCAGTTCCAGGGCATTGGTACTGACAACGCCCAGCACTTTCCCTTCCCGCAGCTCCCGCTCAATCGCCCTACGCTGCTTAGGCAGGTAACCGCCGCGGTACCCTCTAATCTTTTCAGTCAAATCCCCCAAACGCTTAAACGAGCGCTGAAGATAAGAAACCAGCACTTCCAAATCCACCCGTGCCCTGGTAAAAACCATGGTTTGGATCTTCTTGCCGATAAACTCCTCTGCGATGCGGCGAGTCTCCAACAGGGCACTGCGGCGGATGCCCAATGCTTGATTGACCACGGGAGGGTTGTAAAAAATGATCTCTTTGGGCCCTGAAGGCGCCCCGTTTTCGTCGATAACCACCGTCTCCCGGCCAATCAGGCGCCGGCTGTGCTCACCGGGATTGGCGATGGTGGCCGAAGCACAGATAAATACTGGATTGGAGCCATAAAACCGGCAGATCCGCTGCAGCCTGCGGATTACATTGGCCACGTGGCTGCCAAATACACCGCGGTAAATGTGCAGCTCATCAATGACGACATAACTCAAGTTTTCAAACAAACCCATCCACTTGGTATGGTGAGGCAGAATCCCTGAATGGAGCATATCCGGATTGGTGACCACAATATTGCCTGCAGAACGGATCGCCTGGCGGGCATCACTGGCCGTATCGCCATCGTAGGTGTATGTCTTGATTGCATGGCCCAACTGCTCGCCCATGCTCATCAGTTCCGCAACCTGATCCTGGGCCAATGCTTTGGTCGGAAACAAATACAAGGCACGGCCTGCAGGATTCTCCAGAATGTGGTTCAAAACCGGTAGATTATAGCACAATGTCTTTCCCGATGCCGTGGGGGTGACTACCACAACGTCCCGCCCAGAACTGACAAGTTCAAAGGCCCGGGCTTGATGGGTGTAGAGCATGTTTATGCCTTTGCCCTGTAAAAGCTCTGCTATTCTTGGGTTCAGACTCGACGGAAACGGACAGTACTCGGCAGGCTTTGCCGGTACAGCCTGCCAAAAGGTGATATTCTTTGCCAGTTCGCTTTTGCGAAGCTGTTCCAATACCTGGGCAACCATGATCCTAACCTCCACATCAACCCGCATTGATAGAATATAAGTTCGATCCTGGATACCCTCTTCCCTGCCGCGCATGGATTTTGCTTTACACGATGTGGCAAATATGGTAAGCTATCAATAGCTGTAAAGACAACCCAAGTTGATGATGGAGAGGCCAAACTACCACTTATAACCACATAAGAGGAGAATCCAGAATGGAGTTCATCCCTGCGTCATTTATAAATAGCTTCGACAATTTTGCTTTTGAGTTCAACCGCCTTCAGAAACAGCAGGACATGCAGATTTTCCATTTCCATGACTACTACGAGATTTACTACCTGGTATCAGGCGAACGGGACTATTTCATCGACAACCGCACTTATCATGTTAAGCCCGGGAACATTGTGCTGATCAACCACGGTGTAATCCACCGCACCATCGGCGTCAGCAGCAAAGGCTATGAGCGGGCTTTGTTCTACTATGACAAGGAATTTGAGGATGAACTCAACCGCCGGTACCCTCACGCCCGCCTTTTTTCCATCTTTGATCTCGATCTGCATGTGTTCAATCTGGCGGAAAAAGATCAGCAGTTCATCAACAATCAGATTCTCAAAATCGCCCGGGAATGCTTGGAACAGCAGGAGAACTACCAGAACTACGTGGAAGTGCTCTTTATTGAGCTGTTGTTTTATCTTAAGCGCTGCATCTCCGGCTCACTGACAGCCGTACCCCAGATGAGCAACCCCAAACTGGCAAAGATTTCCGACATCATTGCCTTTATCAACAACAATTACATGAAGCGCCTTTCCCTGCCCGTGATTACCGAGAAGTTCTTTATCAGCACCAGCTGTTTCACCAAAACATTCAAGGAAGCCTCCGGCTTCACATTTGTAGAGTACCTCAACAACTTGAGAATCAAACACGCCCAATATATGCTTGCCGGTACCGATCTCAGCGTTTCAGAAATAGCCGAGCAGGTAGGCTTTGACAGCGTCACCCATTTTGGTCGTGTGTTTAAAAAATACACAGGCACCTCGCCTCTTACTTTCCGCAAACAAAAAAAATAAGTTCCCGATTGGGAACTTACATTCCAGCTTCCCTTATTTACACCTTGTTATTCTGCAAACCTGCCCTGCTTCCACTGGGAAACTGATTACATCTCCCTCTTTCTCCACTGCAGCCTCTTGATCGCCGCAAAAGACTTCCAGGGGATGAGTGTAGCGGATGCGGCACGGGCCCGGCAAATTGGCTTTGATTTTGGCAGTGGCCAGAAGCCCGTTGTTCCAAGCCAGATCTACCGTGAATCCGTTGCGGGCCCGCAATCCAGTAACGGATCCTGCAGGCCAGTTTTGGGGCAGAGCCGGCAGCAGGCTTAACTCATCGGCATGGCTCTGCAGCAGCATTTCCGCGATTCCGGCGGTTGCGCCAAAATTGCCGTCAACCTGAAAAGGCGGATGGGCATTGAAAAGATTGTCGTAGGTGAAGTCCCGCAGCAGCTTGCCTAAGCAGGTATGTGCCTGTTCTCCATCTTCCAGGCGCGCAAGAAGGCAGATCAACCAGGCACAGCTCCATCCGGTACTGCCGCCCCCATGCTCGATCCTCCGCTTGATGGAAACCTCACAAGCCTTGCTTAATAACGGATGTTTGTGCTTAAGAATCTGCCTGCCGGGATAGAGCCCAAACAAGTGGGACAAATGCCGATGCCCCGGTGAAGCTTCTTCAAGGTCTTCGTGCCATTCCTGCAGCTGCCCATGGCTGCCTATTTTTAGAGGAAGCAGCTGCTCTCTGGCTGCGTCCAGGTCTCTGCGGAAACTCGCGTCCACATCCAGGGCTTCACTTGCTTCAATGCAGTTGGTGAACAAATCCCAGATTAGGGACAGATCCATGGTTGAGCCCAATGCCACAGCAGTTTTGCCACCGCCGGTACTAACAAACTCATTTTCCGGCGAGGTAGACGGGCACGTCACCAAATTACTCTCAGTGTCAGTTGTCAGCCAATCAAGGCAAAACAAGGCTGCGCCTTTCATTATGGGATAGGCCCGTTTTTGCAGAAAGTCCCTGTCACCGCTGAAGGCATAGTGCTTCCAGAGATGCTGGCACAACCATGCCCCGGCCATAGGCCAAAATGCCCATTTGGCCGACCCGCATACCGGGGCGGAATGACGCCATAAATCCACATTGTGATGGGCCGTCCAGCCCCGGGCATTGTAATGGATCCTGGCTGTTTTCCCTCCGTTAATCACCAGATCGTCAATCAGGTCAAACAAAGGTGTGTGGCATTCAGCCAGATTGCAGACTTCAGCTGGCCAGTAATTCATCTCTAAGTTGATATTTGTCGTATAATTGCAGCTCCACGGCGGTTCTACCTGATCGTTCCAGATCCCCTGCAGATTTGCCGGCTGGCTGCCCGGCCGCGATGAGGCAATCAATAAATAGCGGCCGAAATCGAAGTAAAGAGCTGCCAATGCCGGATCACACTCACCTTTTCTGACCCGATCCAGCCACTCATCTGTCGGCAGACTGGGGTAGAGAGGCTTGCCCAGATCGAGCTTAACCCGGTAAAACAGCTCCTGATAGTCTTTAACATGCGCCTGCAGCAATTCCGGATATGTCTTCCCGGAAAGATTTCCGATCATACCGGCACAAATAGCTTTAGGATCTTGCCCTTCCAAATAGGGGTTTTTATCAAAACCATTGAAACTGGTGGCTGCCACCAAGATAAGTGTGGCGCAGTCGGCATTTGTAACCGACAACTTACCGTCCTCAATATCAAGCGAACCGTTCTCAAGCAGTGCTTGTACCTGAATGCGGTAACGCATCCCTTCACTGACGTCATCCTCATAAATGACATAGCTGTCCAACTTCGCCGCATAACGGGGCACGACTGACACAGGGCACCTGCCGTCAAGCACCAGGTTATCCCCTTCGGTGCCTATCTGAAACCGGTGCAGGCTGCCCAATGCCAATCGGAAACTAATCTGGCCGGGTTGATCACTTCTTTGGTGAATCACCACAGCCTGATCGGGATAGGAACAAAAAACCTCCCGGACATGCTTCGCAGTCCTGGTTGCAAATGAAACGGTGGCAACAGCACGATCCAAATCCAGCTCCCGGTAGTAGTCAGAAACTTCACCATCAAGGTCATATTGGATAGTCACATAGCCTAATGGCTGATAAGCTTCAGCATATGTTCCCTGCATCTTTGCTTCAATCAGCTCTTGGGCTTTGTGGTATTCACCGGCAAAAATCAGCTTCCGTGCTTCAGACAAATGGCTGTAAGCTTCATAGTTGTTGCGGTCCCGCGGCCTGCCGGACCAAAGCGTGTCCTCGTTAAGCTGTATCCGCTCTTGCTTCGCATCGCCAAAAACCATTGCCCCCAAACGCCCATTGCCTATAGGCAGCGCCTCAACCCATGCTGCTGCCGGCTTTTGGTACCACAGTTTGCGGTGAGTGCTGTCCGTCCCTGACATAAGCAATCCTCCTTGAACTGTTGGCGAACACCTCCTAATAATCTGTTTACATATTCTGTTCGTGAAAACAAAATTCCTGCATAATAATGCAATATCTCCCAATGCACTGCATTGGGAGATATTTTCCAAATTGTCGCTGATTAATCACAGCAGTTGGTCAAAGTGCCGGTTAATACCACCGCCCCGGTTTGCCCGGTATCCCGGTTGAGGGGGCGGACAACTATCATAGTATCGACCGGCCACCCAGTACCAGGTATGAAATTGTGAGTCCCAGCCCATGTCACAGGATCACTTGGACCAAGTGTAACCGGCAGCAAGGTAAACTGGTAAGTGGTATTCTCCGGCGGCGGGAACGCAACTCTTGCCTGGTAGCCGTTGAACCCTCCAAGCTCTGATGGTTCGGGAATCCCAACACCAACAACGCTGATGGAGCGTTGGTTAGTATTCAAAAACCGGATCAAAGCACTCCCGGCGGCATCTGAGATCATGCTTCCGGTGCGTTTAAGCAAAACGACACATGGCGGTTCCACATCTTTCTTGCAGGGAACACACAGCACATCGCAGGGGAAAATCTGGTTCGGATTAGTGATGTGAGGATTTGCGGCAATCAAAGCATTCACATTGACCCCGAATCGCTGGGCTATGGTGAACATGGTATCCCCAGGCTGAACCGTGTACCGGCATTCAAACCTAGGCGGGCATGAAGCAGGTACGCGGCATGGCTGCGCTCCGGGGACACACAGGACATCGCAGGGGAAAATCAAATTTGGATTAGTGATGTGCGGATTTGCGGCAATCAAAGCATTGACATTGACCCCGAATCGCTGGGCTATGGTGAACATGGTATCCCCAGGCTGAACCGTGTACCGGCCTTGGAACCCCGGCGGGCAGGAAGCAGGCTGCCGGCATGGTGGCTGCTGCCCCGGCACACAAAGCACATCTCCAGGAAAGATTTGGCTGGGATTGGAAATGTGGGGATTGGCGGCAATCAGGGCATTTAGACTAACGCCAAATCTTTGGGCAATCAAAAACATGCTGTCTCCAGGCCTTACTGTATAACGCCCCTGAAACCCCGGGGGGCAGGAAGCAGGAACGCGTCCGCTATGCATAATAACCCTCCTTTACTAAAACCTCGCTATATTCTATTAGGAATAAGTAGTCTGGTGTTAGTAAAGGAGTCCTGTTTTTAGTCGGGAATATCCACGTTGTCAGCATCAATGTTGCCGGCACTGATCTCTTTAAACCCACGGCCGTATTTCGTGCTGACTGTATTGCCCCGGACTTCGTTGCCCTGCCCGTAGATCCGCAGCCCAAGGTTGCGCTCGGACTCAATGCCTGGAATACGGTATGTGTCCAAGACCTGATTGCCTTCGATAGTATTATAGTTAGCCTTCGAAGGAGTAGGCGACGTATCGGAAGTGGCATCAACGACATAAATGGATTCGGCACCGGCGTCTTGGATTATGTTATTCCGAACCGTGTTATAGGATGACTGGATCAATATCCCTTGGGATGTACTTTGCACTATCTTGTTATTTTCAACCACATTTCGTTCAGAACTGGATAGGATAAAAATCCCCCTGCCCATGCGGATAATTTCATTGTGCTCCACCACGTTGTTGTGAGCACTGTTCGGCAGCCTGATTCCGGCATAACCGGAGTCGATGTTGGTGTCAGAATAAATGTAGTTGTAAGCCACATAGCTGTTTTGGTGCCTGCTTAAGTTGAAACCGCCTTCAGCAGGGTTGATTACCTCATTATAGGTTAACGTTACATTGGCACATTCATCACTGGCATAGGCGGCTTTGCCGAGATTTTCGACAAAATGGCAGTGATCGATCACAATGTTGCTGCTGTTCTTCTCAAAGCGGACCATGCCCTTGCGGAATTCTACTTTATAGAAGCTGATATTAGAAACGGTCTCCATCAAAATCAAACGTACTGGGTTTTCTAAAGTCACGTGGGAGACAGCCACGTCCAACTTGCCAGATTTCCGCTTGAGCAAGTAGTCATCGCTGTCTTCACCCCAGATAATGGTCTTGCCTATTCCAGCCCCCACAAGATTGACTCCTGGCTGAAGGCGGATGTGCTGGCCGGGGCCGATGTAATATTTCCCTTTTGGGAAGTAAAGCGTCCCGCCTCCATCACGCTCGATCAGATCATTAATCGCCGCATTGATGGCGTTGGCCTGACATTCCGTGGCGTTGGCCCGGACACCGTATCTGGTGACGTTAATCCCTGGTTCCCTGCGCCACAACAGGCAGCCTGAAAGAACTAACACTGTAATCAAAATAGTAACTGGAAACCTGCGCACCGCACTCCCACCTTTACTACCATTTATGCCTGTAATCATCTCCGCCCATCCCGCAGTACCTGTGTTAGGTATACTTTCACTTTTGCGGCAGTGACTCCTACAACAACCGGCCTTATTAGCAGAAATGATGAAATTACCAAAAATGATTGGCAAATATGTATAGTTATTTAACAAACATTTAACTATAATGGTAATAAGAGCACTACTTTGGAGGATAAGTCGTATGGAGGTGGTGCAGTCAGATTAGGGGCAGCAGTGCGCAAACTATGTGTGGACAAACACAGTATTAAAAAAAGGAGGGTTTCCATGTTTAGGAAGTTTAGGACACATGGGTTTTTGGCAGTCTTGATCATGAGTATGTTGTTGTCCGGATGTTTTGGGCTGTTCAAAAAAGCTGAACCGGAGATCACCGTTGCAGGTATAAAAGACGGTGCGACATATGATGAACCTGTTACCCCTGAAATTACCGCGAAGAAAGATACAACCATCAAGGAAATCACTCTGAACGATGAACCATTTGAGAGCGGCACAGAGATTATTGAAAACGGCGAATATACACTGGTTATCGTTGCGGAACATAAGAAGGGTACAACGAAGACCTTTGAATACAGCTTTACCGTGAATATCACCAAGCCAATCATCCGTGTTACCGGCGTCGAAAACGGAGGAGCCTATTTTGAGGCTGTAACGCCGGAGGCAACTACACTCGCTCCCGAAGACATTATCACCGCCACACTGGATGACGAGGAATTCACCCTGGACACTCCAATCAGTGAAGTAGGAGAATATACCCTCAAGGTAACCGCCACTAATGCTGACAACGAGTCATCTGAGGTAACTATCACATTCAGGATTCTAAGCCCGGTGCATGAGTTTACCATTAACGCAAGCGGAACTGGATTTACAGCCGACAAAGGTTCAGTAGCAGTTAATACAGACCCTGATTATGTCAAGACCGGCGAAAGAAGTCTGCAGTTTGATAATGAGGTGGACAAAAAGTCGGCATTTCGGATCCACAGGAGAACCAAATATCATCCGGACTGGATCAATGACTGGAGCCCGTACAATAGATTCTCATGCTGGATCTACATCGTTGACAAAAACAAGATCGATGAGTTGGATTACAAGCTGTATACACCATCGAATCCCCATGACAAGGGGAACACTTACTCATTCGACTTGAGCCAGCTTAACAATGGCTGGAATCGGCTGGACTTCGCCTTCGCCGATATAATGACAAACATGGATGACCTAAAGAATATGGCAGATAACGATGACATCTGGATGGAGTTTCTCGTGCGCAGCGAAACCGAGGCAACAACTGTATATTTTGACAACATTATCTTGTACAACTCAGGCCATTACAATCCAAGCGACGAGTAACCTATCCTAGGGGAGAGAACCAAGCAAACCGCAGGACCTTCATCCTGCGGTTTTTTTCTTAGCAATAAAGGCTGCAAGCCTTCTGGTTTGCAGCCTCCTTATTTCTGTTGTTTGTGTTGCTTTATATTGCTATATATTGCTTTACTCTACTCTAGTCCTGCCGCCACCACAATGCAATGTCATCATAATAGTAGTCCATGGCGGTAGCACCATCTGCTGTGCGGACTTGGAATTCAATCAGGTCAACACTGGTCCGGGTAAAATACTTCTCGGGATCTGCAAGGTCAACTTCCACATAATTCCAGCCATCCACAAAATCTGCAGCTGGGTATGTGTAATTGATCTTGCCGCCGCTGGGCAGCCAGAAGCAAACCTGCAGCGCTACATCCTCTCTCAACAATGAGGCTTGGGGGAAGTAAACCCAGAACCCTAACCGGTTGTATGGTGTCAAATCAGTGACAAACCTGGCGTGGTAATTGCGAAGCCGTGTCATGGATCTGGCGTCGCTGCCTGACTTGGTAACTTTCAAAGCACCGCCCGCGGACTTGACAAATGCAGGATCAGTCGTATGGCTGAGGGCGGCGTCGTTTTCAGTCGAGAAACCATCCAAGCCGGCAAAATTATCAATCAGGTAGTAGTTGGACACGCCAAGCATGATTTTGAAGCTGACCGACTGGGACCGGGATTTGTCATCAAGTGTAGCTGTGACAGTCAACGTGTAATCGCCATTCTCAGAGATAGGCCCGCCATCATAAGGTTGTCCGTTCAAAGTGATTGATACTTCGGCGTTTTCCGGTTCCACTACTATAACAGGGGTAACAGCTTCAGAATAGGCTGCGCCATCTTCCACCCCAGTAATATCAACAACCACAGCTGTGTCATCGCATCCTGCCAGGGCAATTGCCAAAAATGCCAAAACAGCAATACTGACAACAGTTCTCCATCTCCGCATTAAATAACTACCTCCTCATGATTATTCTGTAATAATTATAACAAATAATTAGCATTTATTTAAGTACATATTTCCTGCAAAACCGATCGTTTTTCAACGCTTCTGCCATGAAAGCATGAGCTAACTGACAAAAGCTTGGTAAATGGCCTTCACAGCCTGCTCAAAATCACCGCTTTCCACACCGACAATCAAGTTGATCCCACTTGCACCCTGGTCAATCATGCGCACGTTGATCTTTTCCTGAGCCAA
This sequence comes from Bacillota bacterium, assembly GCA_012520795.1. Classification (GTDB taxonomy): domain Bacteria; phylum Bacillota; class Limnochordia; order Darwinibacteriales; family DTU012; genus DTU012. The sequence goes on along the minus strand of JAAYNP010000024.1, from coordinate 2,494 downwards.
TGCCGTAAACAGCCTGGCAGCTATTCCATAGCGGTTGGCAATACCCAACCCCACGGTTGCAATCAAGGCGATCTCATCGATGACTTCCACTTTGTCCGGATTCAGGCGTTCACGAATCAGATGAAGGACTTGGTCCAGTTTTCCGTTCAGTTCCGCTTTGTGAATCACCAGCGATACCATGTCAATACCGGAAGGCATGTGGGAGAAGGAAATCCGCAGTTCCTCAAGTATCGACAGCAGCCGCCTGACAAAACCCATTTCCGAATGCATCAGTGCTTTCTCAACCTGAATAACGACAAAACCCTTTTGGCCCGCAATCCCTGTAACCTCTCTGCTTTCCAGGTCAGCAATCGTTTTTACGATCATCGTTCCTGGATGATCCGGGCAATCTGTATTGCGGATATTGATCGGGATGCCGATTTCACTCACAGGGTAGATGGCCGCTTCATGCAGGACATTGGCACCGTTGTATGCCAATTCCCGCAGCTCCTTGTAGGTTATCAGCGAAATCAGTTTTGGATCATCAACAAGCCTGGGATCAACCATGAAAAAGCCCGACACATCGGTCCAGTTCTCGTAGACACTGGCTTTTACGCCCCGGGCAACCAAAGCGCCGGTAATATCAGAACCGCCGCGGGGAAAAGTCTTTATGGATCCGTCAGGAAGGGTTCCATAGAACCCGGGGACCACAGCACACATTCCAGGCTTCAGCTTTGCTTCAATCAATTCCTCTGTGGCAGCCAAGTCCAAAAAACCCTGCTCGTTGAAACGAATCAAACCGGCTGCATCAACAAATTCATATCCCAGAAAAGCCGCCAAAAGAATCGCGTTTAGGAATTCTCCCCTGCTTGCAGCATAATCGGGGTGCTGCTCATAGGGTAAACGCTGATGAATTTCGTCAAGCAGCCCGTCAAGATCCAGATTCAGGCCTAATGCGGCAGCAATTGATCGATAGCGATCCCCGATCAACGCAAACAAATCATCATATCCCCCACCCTGGCAAACCCGGCTGTGGCAGGCATACAGCAAATCCGTAATCTTGTGATCAGCAGCACTGCGTTTTCCCGGTGCTGAAACCACAACGAAGCACCGGCTCGGATCTTTTTCGATGATCGCTTTTACTTTTCTAAATGTTTCTGCACACGCCAGAGATGTGCCGCCGAACTTGGCCACCTTTATCTCCACTTGCGATTGCCCTCCTTATACTGCCTAGCTCCGCATCCTCTTCACAAAACGGCCAATCCTCACCAGGGCTTTTTCCAGGTTGCTCAATGAATATGCATAAGAGCAGCGGATATATCCTTCACCGCAGCGCCCAAAAGCGGTTCCCGGCACAACGGCAACCTTTTCCTCCGCCAAGAGCCGGTTGCAGAACTCTTCGCTGCTTAAACCCAGTGACTTTATGGAAGGGAAAACATAAAACGCGCCTTTGGGCTCAAAACAATCCAGCCCCATCTTGCGGAAAGCGTGCACCACGAATTTGCGCCGCAGATCATATTCATTGCGCATCATTTTCACCGATTCCATGCCGTTTCGCAGCGCTTCAACGGCTGCATACTGACTGATTGTCGGGGTACACATGATCGTGAATTGATGCACCTTCGTCATTCCGGCTATGATCTCCGGATGCCCAGCCGCATAACCCAAACGCCACCCGGTCATGGCGAAAGCTTTGGAAAAGCCGTTGATCACAATCGTCCGATTCTTCATTCCCGGCAGCGATGCAATAGAAACATGCTTTGTCCCGTAAGTCAGCTCACTGTAGATTTCATCGGAGACAACCAGCAGATCATGCCTACGGATTACTTCCGCCAACTGCTCCAGATCAGCCTGTTCCAAAATCGCGCCGGTGGGATTGTTTGGGAAGGGCAAAACCAGAATCTTGGATTTTTTGGTGATCGTCTTTTCCAGGTCGGCCCCTGTCAGGCGAAACTCAGTCTCCTCGGTGGTGGGGACAGCAACTGGAACTCCCCCTGCCAGAATTGCACAGGGCGCGTAGGAAACGAAGGAAGGTTCGGGAATCAAAACCTCGTCTCCCGGCTCGAGTACAGTCCGCATGGCCAAATCAATGGCTTCGCTTGCGCCAATCGTAATCAGAACCTGGTCTTCCGCCTGGTATTCTAACCCGTATTGTTCAGCCAGATATCGGCTCACCTCCTGGCGCAGCTCAAGCAAGCCCGAATTCGATGTGTATGTAGTCAGCCCCTTTTCCAGAGTGTAGATCCCCTCTTCCCGGACATGCCAAGGTGTGAGGAAATCAGGCTCGCCCACTCCTAAGGACACCACATCCTCCATCTGGGCTACAATATCAAAGAATTTGCGTATGCCTGACGGGTGCAGGCTTTGAACTTTGCTGTTGACCCAGGGTTTGCTCATAGCCAGATCGCCGCCCGCTGATCTTTTGTCTCAGGCCCAAAGACAAAACCTTCCTGCTTATACTTTTTCAGGACAAAATGGGTCGCTGTGCTTTGAACCCCTTCCATAGGCGCAAGCT
>JAAYNP010000023.1 GCA_012520795.1 Bacillota bacterium | reverse complement strand
GCACCAAAATAGACCCACGTCATGGCGACACTGGCACCATACAGATTCCTGCCCCATGCCATTCTGCTGATATAACTCACCAGCTGGTTGCCGGGGGCTGTAAAAGAATCAACGATGATATAAACGATGTTGGTCAGAAACAGCGGTGAGATGAGGGGAAAAGTAATTTTCCAAAAACTCTCCCACATGGTGGCACCTTCAATCTTTGATGCTTCAAAGAACGAGTCAGGGATGCTCTGCAATCCAGCAAGGAAGATGATAATTGGAATTGCCGATGCACTGATGATCTGACCGATACTGCCCACTGCCGCTGAAATGAAAGTGACAAACCCTACGGGAATGCGCAGGTTCCTGAACAACGCCAAGGCAAACCTGGTGACCGATACACCGTCACCGCTGGTACCCAGAAAATTCAAGGCCAGTGCCTGGGTAAGCCGATCGCTGGCTTCGATCTCGGCGATGATTCCTGAACGGAGGATCACCGGCAGGAAAAATATGACCCTGGCCAGCCCCCTGCCGCGAAACTCTTGATTTAAGACAGTGGCAGCAAAAAAGCTAAAGATGATGATTGTGGGGATGTTGGTCAGAATGGCGATCACTGTTTCCGTGAACAGGCGCATAAACTCGGGATCGGTGCGGAAGGCATATTTGAAATTGTCCCACCCGATATAGACCATGTTGAACCCATTCTGGGTGACCTCCATTTGATGGAAGCAATACCTTACAGATTCATACATTGGCTTGACAAAAAAGAGCAGAAAACCAATGATAAACGGCGAAGTAAACACCACACCCCACAATGCACGTTTGCGGCTTAGAGTCAAGCGCGGCAACAGTTTCATTACTGAAGTGCCCCCCTTTGCACCACTGTATAATCCTGCCCAGGAATCGCCATCCCATTAACGGTAACGGGTTCCAGGTTATAATTAACGATTACAGACAGCCCATTCTCAAAGGTGGTCTGGTGAACATTGTCAGCCAATACCTGCCAATCGCTGATGCCTTGCCCTTGAACCTCCCGCAGCAGTGCATCCAATTCTTTGTAGATCTCCTTTGCCTCTTGCAGCCAATCGCGGTAGTGCAAGGCATAGAGGGACGCATATTTCGTGTTCTTTACTTCCGAAGACGGGGCAAAACTGCCGATGAAATAGGGATAAGAACCTGTTTCCACTGCTGTCAACAGCGCCTGCCGGTAACTGCCGCTCAAGTTGATCGGGCTTCCAGCATAGTCGACCAGGCCGCGGATCACCATTTGATAAAAGGGAAGATCAACATCGGTAATGTTTCTGCGGCTGGAGCTTGTTGGTAAGTTCAAAATGGTGGTTGCGTACGGAATCGCATAACCATTGCCGTAATCAACCATAAGTTCAAACCCCTTTTCCTTAATCTTATCGAGCTGCTTTAAAATGATTCTTTGGCATTCAACCCGATCTACCAGGGCGTTTTCCCTGAAATCGGAGTTGACTTCCCGGGCAATGTCGAATACGGACAGTCTGTCAATCTCATACCGCCCATAATTGGCAAGGAACTGATCCACAAACGAATCGAATTTCCGCGGCGAGATGGCCAAATGGCTGAAATCAGCCCTTGTGTACAAATCCAGATTGTAGTAGGACACATCTGCCGGCAGCTGGTTAACCCTGACTGCCGCATCCTTGCGGGTGCTAAACCCGTTAAACGCCGTGTTGCGATAGACGTTCAACAGG
>JAAYNP010000022.1 GCA_012520795.1 Bacillota bacterium | reverse complement strand
TTATGGCTCGTTTTTACAAGAACCATTTGCGGGGCTCTGCCCCACAAATGGTAAAAAACAACAAGGTGACATTTTCACAGAATAAAACTAATGCCTTTTAGGTGACATTTTCAAAGAACATTGACACGGTATTTTTTCTTAAACTGGTTCTCTTGACAGCAATCGGCACTAGTCGTAGAATAATAATAGTAGTAGTATTTATTCATAAGGAGCGGGTTTCGTTGAATTCGAAGGGCTTTATTCGCAAAACAAAGCAGCGTGAACTGATTTTGTCCGTACTGCGCTCTACTAAATCGCACCCCACCGCTGACTGGATTTATCAAGAGGTACGCAAAGAGATGCCGAATATCAGTTTGGGCACGGTTTACCGCAACCTGAAGACTCTCACTGAGATGGGAGAGATTTTGGAACTGTCCTATGGCAGTACATACAGTCGTTTCGATGGGAATTCGGAATACCACTATCATTTTGTTTGCGAACAGTGCGGCAGGGTTTATGATCTTGGCCTTCCGGTGAATGATGTCATCAATGGACAGATAGCAGAGGAGTATGGAGTGAGCGTCAGTAGGCACCGGTTGGAGTTCTACGGTACCTGCAAGGCCTGTCTTGCATTAAGTGAGGAAGAATTGACGGCAGTCAAGTAGATAAAGGCAGAGAAGGATCGTATGGTATTTCATGGCAATTCTGGGTTGTCGCTGCAGTGACAAACTGGAATTTTTTGTTGGACATTTTCCCCAACATTTAGTATATTGGAATGGCGAACTAACAAAATGTGGTGGTAAAGGGGGAGAAATGGGTTGAAGCTGAGTAAGAATGCCCGGACTGTATTGGAACGGCGTTACCTTAAGCGCCAAGACGGAAAAGTTGTCGAGACCCCTGAAGATATGCTGCGGCGAGTGGCAGCCAACATTGCTCAGGTGGAAGCACAGTGGGATCCTGCGAATGTCAGTACCATGGAAGAGCAGTTTTTCGCCATCATGGACAGCTGCGAGTTCATGCCCAACAGCCCGACACTGATGAATGCCGGCAGGGAACTGCAGCAGTTGTCGGCCTGTTTTGTGCTGCCCATCGAAGATTCGATGGAGTCCATTTTTGGATCTCTGCGAGACGCGGCATTGATCCAGAAATCAGGCGGGGGCACCGGTTTCAGTTTTTCCCGGATTCGGCCCCAAAACGACCGTGTTAAAACAACCGGTGGCGTAGCTAGCGGCCCGATTTCATTTTTGAAGTGCTACAATGCGGCCACGGAAGCAGTGAAGCAGGGCGGCACCAGGCGCGGTGCCAATATGGGTATCTTGAGAGTCGATCATCCTGATATTCTGGACTTTATAAAATGCAAGGCGGACAATAGGGAGATAACTAACTTCAATATTTCTGTTGGAATCACTGAAGCATTTATGGAAGCAGTTGAGACAGAGCAAGACTATCCGCTGATTAATCCCAGGAACAGCGAGGAAGTAGGCAGGCTTAATGCCCGCGAAGTTTTCAATCTAATCGTGGAGATGGCCTGGAAGAACGGAGAACCGGGAATTGTGTTTTTGGATCGGATCAATCGTTCCAACCCAACCCCGCACATTGGCGGGATTGAAGCCACAAACCCCTGCGGTGAACAACCCTTGCTGCCATATGAGAGCTGTAACCTAGGTTCGATCAACGTGGCCAAGTTTGCCAAGAAGACAGAAGCTGGATGGACTGTAGACTGGGATCGCCTTGGAAATGCTGTCCATCTGGCCGTACGCTTTCTCGACAACGTGATTGACGCCAACCGGTATCCCTTGCATGAAATTGAGGTCATGACCAAGGCAAACCGGAAGATCGGCCTTGGGGTGATGGGGTTTGCTGATTTGCTGATCCGCCTGGGCATCCCCTATGACTCGGAGCAGGGTGTAGAATTTGCCCGGGAGCTTATGCGTTTTATTCAGAATGCCGCCCGCGAGCAATCGGCCAAACTTGCAAAGGAGCGGGGCCCCTTTCCCAACTATAAAGACAGCATCTACGATCAGCAGGGAATTGTACTTCGCAACGCAACCGTGACAACAATCGCCCCCACTGGGACGATCTCGATTATTGCCGGATGTTCAAGTGGGATTGAACCGTTGTTTGCCTTGGCATTTACTCGCAATGTACTGGATAACGATAAACTGGTGGAAGTGAACCCCGTGTTTGAGGAAATCATGAAAGAGCATGATCTGTACACACCTGAACTTATGGAGTTGGTAGCTCGAACCGGTTCTGTTGCCAACCTTGAACAGATTCCCCCGGAGATTCGTAGAATTTTGGTAACAGCACATGATATTGCCCCGAAGTGGCATGTTGCCATGCAGGGTGCATTTCAGGAGTTCACCGACAATGCGGTAAGCAAGACGGTCAATTTTCCAAACGAGGCTACTCCGGAACAGATTGAAGAAGTCTACCGCCTTGCATACAAACTGGGATGCAAGGGGGTCACTGTGTACCGCAGCGGATCGCGTGAAGCGGAAGTGTTGACTGTAGGCAGTCAGCTAGGCGAGAGCGAAGGGCAGCAGCCAAGCCAAAGGGGGATGCGGCCCCGGAAACGGCCTACGGTCACCAGAGGCCAGACGGAACGGATGAAAACCGGTTGCGGCACACTCTATGTCACAGTTAATGAAGACGATGAGGGAGTGTGCGAGGTCTTCACCACTATAGGCAAGGCGGGAGGCTGTTCAGCGGCCTTTTCGGAAGCCACTGCCCGCATGATTTCTTTGGCATTACGTTCAGGCGTTGAACTTGAGCAGGTGGTCCGCCAGGTAAAAGGGATTCGCTGCCCTCATCCTGTATGGCAAAACGGAAAGCTGATCCTGTCTTGCCCCGATGCAATTGCCCTGGTGCTTCAGCGGTATCTTGATGAGAAAAAGGGGATCAAAACGGAACAGGTTGCCATCGATCCCGGTGATCTGCGGGCTGATGCCTGCCCCGAATGCGGCGGCCAGCTCAAGCATGAAAGCGGCTGTGAGACATGCATTGATTGCGGGTTCAGCCGCTGTGGATGAGTGTATTTCGGCGAAAAAGCCCAGCAAAAAGCCCACTTGCAGCAAGTGGGCTTAGCTTTGTTCAAATCAGCCTTCTGGTATCTCGGGTTACATCGTCAATGCCGCCAGCAATCTTTGGGCGATTTCCATCTGGGCGTATTCGTATAGTTTCGCCCAGTCTTGGTTAAATGCAGCGTAGAAGAGCTCAGGCGAGACACCCACATAATCGGAAAGCAGTGTCGCCACCCGATCCATGCCCATGTCGCCCAAAGCCTTCCAATCCTGAGACAATACCGCTTCTGCTTCCCATGGGGCCAAGCCCAATTCTACCAACTGTCCAAAGAGACTGCCGCGGAAGTTTTCACTGGCGTTGGACCAGTCTCCCGAGATTACAGCCATCAGCTGTTCCGGAGTCAAGATTTGCCCGATTGCATCCAATGTGTCTTCACTGATGAAATCGTTCAGCTTCAAGGATGGTGAAGCAGTGGACTGCTGCCAACCCTTGAGCAGATTGGCCAATCCTTGAAACAGATTTCCGGAATTGCTTGCTGTTTCTACATTAACCAGAGCCAAGTTGCCATCGATGTCATAATAGGCATGAAGCTGATCCCCTGAAGCGATCTGATCAAATCTCTTGGTTTCACCCTTGGATAGAATCATAGTATCGGCTGCTATCGGCAGTGACCGGTACTGGTTGTCAAGGGTTTTGACAATAATCCGGTTTGACGGTTGATGGATTTCCGAGATTCTGCCTGAAACAGTATCCAGATGGAGAGCCGCATTTAGCAGGAAAGCTGTTTCAGCTCTTGTGGCCAACCTATCGGGCTCAAAGCGGTTGATGACATACGTGGGCAGAATATCAAGTTTGTTGGCCAGTTCCACAGCAGCGAACAAGGGATGGTCGCGATCAATGTCTTCATAGGTGGGGTACCAGTTTTCCACATTCACGCTTTGATCGGCCAGTCCCAAGATTTTGGCCGCAACAGCCACCAATTCGGCACGGGTGGCATAGTCGCCTTGTACGTCATCGCTGTTGCTCATCGGCATCAAATGGTCAAGCCAGCTGTACAAAGCCTGCTTTTCAGCTGTGGTAAGCCCAAAGCACCGGGCGGCCAGTTCAATCATTTCCTCTCTGGTGACGCTGCGGTTCGGCTGGAATGCCTCTGTATAGATACCGTCAAAGATATTGAGCTCGGCGAGGCTTCTAATGGCATCGCGGGCCCAGTTCGCTTCAATGTCCGAATAGGTGGTGGCTGCAGACGCAGCAGCAGAGAATAATAGTATCGCAATCAATAACACTATTGATGACTTTCTCAATGCAAGTCGTCCCCTTCCCAAATTGGTAATATAATAGATTTCCTATGCTTTATATTTATATTACACATGTATATTACACTGTCTAGTTCGCATTCCGCAATGCGATCCCTCCATGTAATAGTATCCGGTGCAGTCAGGGTTTGGAGCTGTTGGCGGGGAAAGGAAAAATAAAAGGTATTTATATGAAAGTGTGGAATTTTTTAGGGAAGAAATGGGGGAAAACAAGTGGAACGCACGCTATTCTTGATCGATGGTAATAGTTTACTAAACCGGGCATATTATGCACTGCCGCCCTTGACTACTGTGCGGGGAATTCCCACTAACGCGGTGTACGGTTTTGTTACCATGCTGTTTCGTTTGCTTGATGATTACCATCCAGACAAGATTTACGTTGCCTTCGATGTTTCAGGGCCTACCTTCCGCCACGAGGCCTATGAGGAATATAAGGCCAACCGCAAAGGTATGCCCGATGACCTGAGGCCGCAGGTTGATATCGTTAAGTCAGTATTGGACGCCTGGGGAATTGAACGTTTGGAGCTGCCTGGATATGAGGCGGACGATATTCTTGGGACAGCGGCCAAGAAAGGCGAGTCGGAAGGCTTTAAGGTATACATTGTGACCGGTGATCGTGATGCGCTGCAGTTGGTTTCAGATCAAACCACAGTCTTTCTGACCAAGCGGGGAATCAAGGAACTGGAGATGATTGATCCAAAGACCTTGAAGGAACAATACCGGCTTAGGGCGGAGCAGGTTATCGATTTGAAAGGTTTGATGGGCGACAGTTCAGACAATATCCCTGGCGTGCCCGGTGTTGGAGAAAAGACTGCCCTGAAACTGTTGGAGAAATATGGATCGATTGAGGGGCTTTACCAAAACCTTGATCAAGAGAAAGGAAAGCTGAAAGAACAGTTGGCCCTCCATAGAGATTTGGCATTTCTGAGCAGGCAGCTGGCGGCGATCGACTGTCAGATACCCATTGAGATTGATTTTGGCACTAAACCTTCGACAGATGTACAGAAGCTGTTAACTCTGTTTGCCGAGTTGGAGTTTAAGAGTCTCACCGAGAGGTTGGAAAAAGAGTATGGAATAGCAGTGGATGCAGCAATGGTTTCTGAATCCGCCGAGAGCCTGGAAGCACTGGAGTACACACATTTCAGGCCGGAGCTGTTGAAAAAGCTTGCTGCAGCGCTTACACCGGAGCAGAAGTGCGGTATCTATTATGATGAGAAGCACTTGGCAGCAGCCGTTGGCAGTGAGCTTTGGTATATTGAACCCAAGCAT
>JAAYNP010000021.1 GCA_012520795.1 Bacillota bacterium | reverse complement strand
TAAAAAACTGCCAGTTTTTCCGGAAAACAGGCAGTCTTGCTGATAGCTCATAGACCTCCGGGTGGTTATTCCGGCAGGCTCTTCTTGCCGGCGGCCCGCTTATAAATCTCAAAGCGGTGAGGCCAAGGATTGTCAGCATCGGTAACACCTTGTTCTGTGCCGACCAGTTTCCATTCACGATGATCAAGCCGCGGAAAATGGGTATCGGCATCAAAATCCGCATCGATAACGGTCAGATACAGCATATCGCTGTACGGCAGCAGCTCCCTGTAGATCTCGCCTCCGCCAATCACGAAGTTCTTGGCTCTGGTATCAAGCACCGCAAACAGCTCAGGGATGGAATGGACAATTTCAATATCCGGCCGGGCCGCCTTATACGCCCTGTCTCGTGTAAGAATAATATGCCTCCGGTTCGGCAGAGGCCCGGGCAGTGATTCAAAGGTCTTTCTGCCCATGATGATCGTATGCCCGCCGGTGATCTGCTTGAACCTCTTTAGATCATTGGGCAAATGCCAGGGCATCCTGTTGTCTTTCCCCAAGGCGTTGTATTTGGCAACAGCGGCAATGACGGCCAGCATTAGACTGAGACCTCCATTTTGATCCTGCCGCAGTGGCGGTAATTGATCAACTTGATATCATCAATGGTGAAGGCGTAGAAATCCTTGATTTCCGGATTGATCCACAGCTTCGGCGCATCATAAGCCTGATCTGCCTTGGACAACTGCAGTTTCATGCCCTCAACTTGGTTTTCATAGATATGGGCATTATTGATTACATGTGTGAACAGCCCCACCCGCAGGCCGGCAACTTGAGCGATCAAATGCACCAGCACTGCATACTGAGTCATGTTAAAGGGGACTCCCAGGGGGATGTCGCCGCTTCTCTGCACCAGCATGCAGTTCAGCCTGGAATCGGTCACATCCCACATGGTTAAAAAGGCACACGGCTGCAGCTGCATCTCAGGCAGGTCCTCCACATTCCACAAAGACACGATCATGCGGCGGCACTGAGGATCTGTCTTCAGTGTTTCGAGCAGCTTGTCCAGCTGCCGGTACTTGCGGATTTGATACCCGTAAGCTTTCCCGATGGTATTGTTCTCATCCACCCAACTGTCCCAGATATGAATGTTCCGCTCATTCAACCAGGTAACATCATTGCTTTGCTGCTGCCAAATCCAGAGCATCTCCTGGACTGCAGTCTTAAAGGCCACAAATTTTGTTGTCAGGATCGGGAATTCCTGCTCCAAATCAAACTGCATGATCTGGTGGGGCAGCTTGTAAGCTGCAACCCCGGTCCGGTTTTGATCATAATACCCATGCTCCAAAATGCTGCGGACAATATCCAAGTACTGCTGATCTGCCAAACTCACGAAACGGCACCTCACTGTGATTAATATAGATCCAAATGGCCGTTGGCCAGCCAGCCGCTATCCACCACCAAGGTGTGGCCGGTGACAGAATCTGACATAGGCTCCTCCTTGAATGCTGCGCTGCTTATGTACTGGTCGGATGCCCATACTCATATGCTTCTGATGGCATCAATCACATCGGCAATGACCCAATCAGGTGTGGATGCACCGGCAGTAATGCCGATTTTGGTAAACTGCTCCTGTTTGATCAAATCCAGCGGCAGATCGGAGCGGTTCTCTGCAAAGACCGTATTTGCACAGTTTACCTGGGAGATTTCCACCAGTTTCCGTGTGTTGGAACTGCTTTTGGAACCAATAACAATCATCAGATCCACCTGCCGCCCCAACCACGCCGCACTCTCCTGGCGGTCCTTGGTGGCTGTGCAGATTGTGTTGAAAGCAGCGACATTTTTATATTTAGCCTTTACAGCCGCCAATACCTGCTCATAATTCTCCAAGCGTTCTGTGGTTTGGGCCACAACACAAATATCCCGGGCCCGATCCCAATCGGGCAGATTCTTTCCGTCTCGGGTGATGATAGCTGTATTGGCGCACCATCCGTTGATACCCTGCACTTCCGGGTGGCCCTGGTCGCCTACGATTACGATCTGATAGCCCAACCGATAATGATGCTCCACTTTCTTATGGATTACTCTTACATAAGGGCAGGTTGCATCCACAACTGCAGCCCCTGTCTGCTTGATCAAATCATAAATCTGCGGTGTTACACCATGGGAACGGATCACCACAACACTGTCCGGATCCAGTTCTTTGATCTGTTCCGGTTTGATGGCATGGATGCTGCGCTCTTCCAAGCGCCTGATCACATCGGTATTGTGAATCAGGTGGCCGAGAGTGTACACTTTCACCCCTTCTTCACTGCAGTACTGAGCAACCATGTCCACAGCTCGCTTGACACCGAAGCAAAAACCAGCGTTGTCGGCTAGAATTATCTCTTTGGCCATAAATACCATCCATTCGTAATTACTACCCTAAGACACAGATTATAAGGACGATCTATTCAGCTTGACTCCCGTCTTCGCCAGGCTGCCCACAACGGCCAGGGTGATGGCTGAATCGATGCCATGATGCAAAACCGTTCCAAGGCCAACCACCACAAGTGCAGTATAGGGTTCAAAACCAAATAGCGTGACAATTACAGCTTCACCTGCGGCATGAGGCAGTGCCGTCAAGGCAAGGGTTCCCCCTCTAGTATAACCTCTGCGCACCAACTGTGCACCCATGACTCCTATCAGGATGTGCACCGCCGCCCTCCCGGCGATTACAGGGCCCAAGGTCATTAGAAAACCCAAAGCGGATCCAATGCCCACCAAGGCTGCGACCACCGGGCTGATAAACATCGCCAGCATAGTAGGCACATGGCTGGCAAGGGTTGCTGAAAAAGGCCCCACGACTATCTGCAGCCAACCGCCGAAAGCTGTCGGGATCATAACCGCCAATGCCGCCAGCAGTGCCCCATATAAGAGCTCGTGTGCTTCCACTCTTGGTTTCACCAAGGATCACCTCCATTGCTGCCACCATCTTAACAAACTATTTGTCAGCTGTCTATACATCTGATAAGATGTTAGCATCAGAGAGGAAAAATTTAACCGGAATCGAAGCTTTTTAATAGTTTCAGCCCTTGGAGAGGTGGTTGCCATGAACAGCACCAGCCGCCGCGCTGCTGTATTGAAATACCTTAAAGATGCCCAGAAGCCCATTACCGGAGGAAGCCTGAGCCAACACTTTGGTGTAACCAGGCAGGTGATCGTATCGGATATTGCAATTCTCCGGGCTCAAGGCGAGGACATCATCGGCACTCCCCAGGGATATATCTACAATGTCCCCGGCAAAGCCGTGATCAGGCAAAAAATTGCCGCCATCCACTCCAGCGGCCATGACCAGATTCGGGAAGAACTGTACACCATTGTGGATCACGGCGCAAGGATTCAGGATGTGACAGTGGAGCATCCCATCTACGGTGAAATCACAGCAAGCCTGCACATTGCCTCCCGCTTCGATGCGGACCAGTTCATAGCCAAACTAGCCGCGAACAATGCTGAACCGCTTTTGGTGCTCACAGACGGACTGCACCTGCATACCATTGAAGCGGAAAGGATCGAGACATTTGATGCAATCAGACAGGCGCTGGCGGAAAAAGGTTATCTGGCTGAGGAAAAATAAAAGATTAGGCAGGAGCAGTTCCTACCTAATCTGATTGCGGCAGTGTTACAGCGCGAAATAGATTAGAACTACTACAATCAGGATCAACGCCAATAAGATGGTGTCGAGATCCAAATCCAAAGAAGCACTCATATTTTTACCCCCTGCTACATAGTAGAGCCCGTCACCGCCAGCTCTCAGTCTATTCTATTCCCTCAGCCTGTGGGGCGTATCAGGAATCGAGTATTGTTTTGATGGGAGGAAAACGCATGTGTGATACAATAGTGGCACTGGGCAACAGTACTGAAAACAGCACCGTCATTTTCGCCAAAAACAGTGACCGGCAGCCCAATGAACCACACATCATGATCCGGGTTCCCCGTCGAACCTATCCGAAAGGGGCCAAGGTCAAGTGCACATACATTGAAGTCGATCAGGTTCCGGAAACCTGTGCGGTACTGCTTCTGAAACCTTCCTGGATTTGGGGCGCCGAAATGGGCTGTAATGAATGGGGCCTCAACATCGGCAACGAAGCGGTGTTCACCAGAGAAAAGCAGGGGCCGCCAAGCCTATTGGGTATGGACCTGCTGCGCCTGGCTTTGGAGCGCTGCAAAACCAGCGGGGAAGCTCTGCACTTAATCGTCGAACTGCTGCAAAGATACGGCCAGGGTGGCAACTGCGGTTATGAACGGAGTTTTGTCTACCACAACTCGTTTTTGATCGCCGATCCCAATACGGCATGGGTGCTGGAAACAGCAGGCAAATTCTGGGCGGCGCAAAAGGTCAAGGATGTCCGCTGTATTTCCAACCGATTGTCGATCGGGCAGGATTTTGATTTGGCACACCCACAGCTGGTGGAAAACGCTGTCAAGAAAGGCTGGTGCCGCTCGGAGGCAGACTTTGACTTTGCCCGCTGTTATACCGAGCCAGTCTTTACCCGTTTCAGCGGCTCAAAGCAGCGGTATGAATTCTGCAGGAACAAACTGGAAGCATCCAAAGGTACAATAAACACAGCCACCATGATCGAGATTCTTTCCGGGCATGATCCAAAACTGGCCAACCCCTTCACCTGCCATTCCCTCACCAGCGTCTGCATGCATGCAGGCTTTTTGTTCGGTGATCACACCACCGGCAGTTATATTGCGGAAATCGGGGCACGGCAGGCAACTTACTGGTTGACCGGCAGTTCAACACCTTGTATTGGTGTGTTCAAACCATACTGGCTGATCGATCATGAGCTGCCCATGGTCTTTTCCGAAGCCGATACAGACAAAGCGCTGGCTTTCTGGCACCTGAGGGAAACTCTGCACCGGATGGTTTTGCAGCATCAGGTTGACCTTGAATCCTATCGGGAAAAGCGAGGCCGGTTACAGCAGGAACTGCTCGCAATGGTTGATGGGCTGGATTTTGACGCTGCCGATCCCAAACGCCTGGCGGAAGTGATGGACTATGGATTGGCGGCGGAAACGAAACTGGTGACAGAGACGATCAATGCCGGTAAAAACATCCCCGGGCGCATCAAAGGCAGCCCGTATTTCAGATACTATTGGAAAAAACACAACAGGGGTTTAAACCCGGAAAAGGAGGTTGTGCTGCAATGAGAATAAAATGGTGGGGGCATGCCTGCTTTGCGATCACAGCCAAAAACGGCAAGGTGATCCTCACAGATCCCTACCCGCCGAGTATCGGCTACCAACCCATTACCGATTCGGTGGATATTGTCACAGTCAGCCATGACCACTCGGATCACAACGCCGTGGAAAGCTTGAAAGGCGGGCCAAAGATAATCAAGACTGCAGGCAGGCACCTGGTGGAAGAATTTGAGATTACCGGGATCGAATCGCTCCATGACGATGTTGGTGGCAGCAAACGGGGGAAGAACCTAATCTTCACCCTTGTAGTCGACGGCTGGAAAATCGTCCATTTGGGCGACCAAGGCATCACCCTGACCCCCGGGCAGTTGGAAGCAATCGGCCGGGCAGATATTGCCATGATTCCGGTGGGGGGCACATACACGGTGGATGCCGTACAAGGGTGTCAAATAGCTCAGCAGCTGAATCCCAAAGTAATTCTGCCCATGCATTACCAGACCGACGTGCTCACATTTGAGATCGCCCCGGTTGAGGAGTTTAGCAAACTGTTTGGCGCTGAACAAGTCAAGACTGTTGACAGCGCAGAACTGCAGTTAGACACCCTCCCAGCGGAACAGGTGGTGTATGTGCTGCAGTATGTGAAATAACATTCCCCACAGACGGAACCGCCGGCTGCGCGCATTGTAATGCAAGCCGGAACAGGAACTAAACAATAAAAAGAAGGCGTCTCAACCTGTTTGGTCCCGGCGCCTTCTTTATCTGAACCCGTATTTAATCCCTAACAATTCAGAATCAGAAACCGAAGTACCATGAGGCAATGGAGAAATAGATCATCACCCCCATAATATCGCAAATTGAAGTTACCAAAGGCCCACTGGCAGTGGCGGGATCCAGCTTTAGCTTCTTGAGCAGAAACGGCAGGCTCAAACCCACCAGGCTGCCCGCCAGCACAATCACAGCCATAGAGGTGGCAACTACGAACGCTACTCCCAGCCCAGCCCGGACAATGCCGATTAAGTAGCTGGCAGCGCCCAGAACGGCTCCCAATGGGACAGCCACCATCATTTCTTTGCGCAAAAGCCCCCACCAGTCGCTGAGTTCCACATCGCCCACTGCCATCGACCGGATAATCAGTGCTGAAGATTGGGCGCCGGCATTCCCCGCACTGTCAATGAGCAGTGGCAGGAAAAATACCAAGGCAACCACGGACTGGATCGTTGCTTCAAAATAGGACATTCCAGCCCCCGACAGGATGTTGACAAGAACCAGAATCAACAGCCACGGCAGCCGGCTTTTCAGCAGTTGTGCCGGGCGTGCATGTAAAATGCTGGTGTCCAGATCGCCAACGGTAGCCATTTTGTGGATATCTTCAGTGGCAGCCTCTTCAATCACATCGATAATGTCATCTACAGTCACAATCCCCACCAGCCGGTTTTCATGGTCGGTGACCGGCAGTGCCAGAAGGTTGTACTTCTGCATCAGTGCTGCCGCTTCCTCGCTCTTGTCGAAAGTTGCAGCCGAAATAATGTCCCGCCACATGATTTCTTCAATCTTCTTTTGCGGATCGCTGATCACCAGGTCTTTCAGCGAAACAATCCCTTCCAGATGCCGCTCACTGTCCATCACGTAACAGGTGTAGATGGTTTCTTTTTCCAAAGCAATGCGGCGGATCTTGGCCAAAGCTTCCTCAACCGTGAATTCCTTGCGCAGATCCACAAACTCAATGGTCATAATGCTGCCAACTGTATCGTCGGGGTAGTTCAGGAACTGGTTGATGAGAGCACGCTTGGACTCACCGGTATGGAGGAGAATCCTTTTTACCACATTGGCGGGCATCTCTTCGAGAAAGTCAATCATGTCGTCAAAAAACAGCTCATCCACAATCTCTTTCAGTTCGTTTTCATTGACCAGCCGCGAGATGGCCACCTGTGTTTCTGAATTTAGATACGAAAACACGTCCACCGCCACATCCTTGGGCAGCAGGCGGAAAGCCAGCAAAGCCGATTTCGGCTCCAGTTCATCAATCAGCTCGGCAATGTCCTGGACTTGCTCTTCAAGTAAAACGGCTTTCAACTGCATGAAATCTTTGCCTTCGATCAGCGCAATGATTCTCTTGATGTCCAATCTTCTCACCTCTCTCTGTTGGCTTTCACAGGCCTTTTACAAAAGCGGGGTTAGAGACTGTTGAAATAGGATCTGGTTGCGGAAACTACGTAGTCCACATCTGCATCACTGATCTGGTAATGGGTAACCAAACGCAATCCATATTCGGATCGGGCGACAGCCAGGATGCCTGCATCAGACCATGCAGCGGCCAACTCCCCGGCCGTTATCCCAGCCTCGGCGGTCTCCAGCATGACAATATTGGTCTGCACAGGGTTGGCAACCCGCAGCCCGGGTATGCTGCCCAGCCCTTCCGCCAGGCGCTTCGCCCGCCTGTGATCCTCTTCCAGGCGTTTGGCCATCACCTTCAGGCTCTCAAAACCGGCAGCTGCCAGAATGCCCGCCTGGCGCATCCCACCCCCTAGAATTTTCCGGTTTTTCCTGGCCCTGGCGATAAAATCAGCACTGCCTGCCAAAAGCGACCCTACGGGGGCGGCTAAGCCTTTGGACAGGCAAAACATTACAGAATCAAAGGGCTCCGCCAAAGTCTTGACATCGGTGCCGCTGGCCACTGCGGCATTAAAGATACGGGCGCCATCCAAGTGCAGTTTAAGCCCGGCATCTTTGGCTGCCTGGGCAACCTCGACCACCTGCTCTTGGGGCAGGACTTGGCCGCCGGAATTATTGTGGGTGTTTTCCAGGCACAGCAGCGTCGTCTTTGGGTAATGAATATTGCGCGGGCGCAAAGCCTTCTTTAGCTGTTCCACAGTAAAAAGCCCGCCTTGGCCTGGAAGCAGGAGCGGGACCAAGCCGGCAATCCGGCAAATACCTCCTACTTCATAGCGGTAGATGTGGGCATCTGCCTCCAAAACAACTTCTTCTCCCGGTTGAGTGTGGCTCATCAGCGCTGCCAGATTGCCCATGGTGCCGCTGGGGACAAACAGTGCCGCCTCCTTGCCCATCAGCTCTGCCGCGTATGCCTCCAGCTTGCTGGCAGTGGGATCCTCTTGATAGACATCATCCCCCACCACAGCCTGGCTGATCAGTTCCCTCATGCGCTGGGTTGGCTGTGTAACCGTATCGCTGCGAAGATCAATCGTTCTCATGGCGGCCACCCTTTCCTTGATTCTTGACACAAATACCGTTTAGGCCCCAAGATGTCAATACCGGTCAGAAAACTCTGCCCGGTATTGACATATGCTTATTCATGGGTGCGCTTAGGCCATCATGTGTTTCAGATGGAATTTCTTCAGGTCTCCTTCGTAAATAACCCGGCAGATACTCATATTCTGGAGCGCGGCATACAAATCCTGCGGGCGCACCAGGTTGCGCGCCTTCTTCAAGTCCAGGATCTTGCTTTCGTAAAGGACATGATAGACAAACTCCGAGCATAAGAAGCGGTTTTCGTAGCTCACTTCAGTTTTGAGCAGACAGTGCACCAACCCCAAGTAGTTATACTTGTACAGTTCCCGGTTGGCCACAAACGAATCGATAATCGATTTCGCCTTGGCATACTGTTCATCCGTGACCTCCAGCTCCAGCACCGCTCCGGGCAAAGTCTTTTGAATCTTGAACAAGCCCTGCTGGAGGTGTTCATGCTTGAATTTGCCGATAAAAGGGTTGCGCGCCCATTTCCTGCCAAAACTGTACATGTAGTTTAATTCACGATCCAAAGCCAGGGATGCGTGTGTGTATTTGTCATGTTTAACCCGATTAATCAGTCGGGAAATCGTGGTGGCTGTTCTAGTAAAAACGATATATAGACAACGCTTCTCGTCCACGCCGGCCTCACCTTTTTCAATCCATGTCGAGATCAGATTTAATTAATTCTTTATTATTGTACACCAAATCCAGCCCTGAAACAAGAGTCTGCGCAAACCCAAGCAGCAGGACGGACTGCAGCTGCGGCAGGGCGTGGTGCCTGCCGCTTATTGGTTTTTCGTGTAAATCAGGACCGCATCCCGCAGAAACCGGGCCAAGCCGGGCTGGTGCTGATCATAATACTTGGCGAACCTCGGATCATTTACATAAAGCTGTACAACACTTGCATGAGCCTCTTTGTTATAGGTTCCCCAAGTATATGACAGCCATTCCCGGTGCATGCGGGCTGCCTTCTGGGCAAGTTCACATCCAGGATCACCAGAAGCAAAAGCTTGTTTAAGCGTCTCAATCAGTTCGCTGCCTAACTTGGCAAATTCAGCATATTCTGCTTCAGTCATATTCAACAACGCCTGATTTGAGCGCTCCACCGCTTCTGTCCCGTATTTCTCCCGTACTTCCCTGCCGTACTTGCGCTCGCTTTCTGCAATCATCCTTTGTTTGAACCCCTCAAATTTGGCTTGATCAGACATAGTTTTCCCCCCCTCAACAGCAGCGATGGTCCGCTCAACATTGGCTATGAGCAGATCCAGTTCCCTGCGTTTTTCCAGGAGGCTGCTGCGGTGCTGATACAGCGCTTTGAGCCGATCGAAACCTGGATCGGTGACAATTGCTCTAATTTTGTCCAACCCTACCCCCAGCTCACGGTAAAACAGGATTTGCTGGAGCAGATCCACTTCGCCGGGTCCATAGATCCGGTACCCTGATTCATTGATTCGTGCCGGCTTGAGAATCCCAATCTGATCATAATACCGAATGGCCCTGCTTGTCACGCCTGCCAAGTCGGCCAATTCTTTTACGGTGTATTCCATTCCCGCACCTCCCAGTGATTATGATCATAAACCTTTACGTTACGTTAATGTCAAGGAAAAAAAATAAAAACAACCCTCAGGGAAAAATCAGCTTATTCCTGCCGCTCCCGCATTGCAAAGTACCCCCAAGCGGCAGTGGAAAACCAAACCAAGTATAAACAGAAGGGGTAAATTACTCTGTGGAGTTTCCACTCAAAAATACCAAGGTTTATCAGCACATTGGAAAACAGCATGGAATAGGCAGCTGTACTGATGATATAGATGATCACCAGCAGCCTGTTTTCTGGAAGGAACCAAAGAAACAGGATGAACCACAGCGTCCATGCTAAAGGTGGAAAAAAGGAAAAGCCGCCAATCCCGAACGGACCATAGTTGATATGCCGCCCGAAATTGAAGAGCGTATTGAAAGCTATGGCTGCCACATTCAAGATGCCGCCAAAAATGATGGCGTAGATGAACAGGCGCCTTACTTCCTGCTTCGGTACCAGCAGCACCACTGCCAGAGCTATGATTCCTGTGAAGAGTGGATAGATATACTGAGCTGCAATTGGCATGTTAATAAGATTAGCTCCTTAACAAACATTGATAGTGCTAGTTTGGCTCCGCCTGAGAAAATTATGCGCCCGGCCTGCGCTCCTGATCCAGCCTGTAGACAAATGCCAATACCACTGCCACAGATTCATACAGCTCAGGCGGGATTTCAGCCGCGGTTTCCACCCGCATCAGCTGGTTCACCAGTTCCGGATCCTTGTACAAAGGAATGTCATGTTCCTGAGCAAGGCGGATGATTTCCTCTCCCAACCAGGATTCCCCCTTTGCCAGCACTTCCGGGCTCAGGTTCTTGGCCGGGTCATATCGGAGCGCCACCGCCCGCCTCCGTTCTTGTTTGCTTTTCTTCATAAGCATCTCCTCAAACCCGCAGATCGATTTGGGGGCCGATCTGCTGTTTAATCAAGGCAAGCAGCTGATCTTTTGGCTGCAGCAACCCCGGCGGCCGAAGCCTGACAGATACCGATTGGAACACTTCCTTGAGCCCCGATTGATCCAAAGATCTTTTGATCAGGCCTACCACTTCTTGGGAATCGGCAATCAGCTCCAGGGCATACTGATCTGCCTGCACCGTGATTACAGCTGTAACCTGGCCCAACCTGGAAGTGGGAATCGTCAATGTAAGCCTGATATCCTGCTGCTTTTTTGATACCTTTTCCTTTCGCCGCCGCTCATCTTCAACCAGCAGTTCTACCACAAAAGCACTTCCGCCATGGGCAAAGGGAATCAGCAGATATAACGGCTGCACCTGAGGGCAAAACCTGCGGCCTGCAGCATTAACATTTTTAAGCGTTGAATATTCCTCAACCAGTTTGACCATGACTGCTTCCAGGCTCTTAAGAGAAGCCCTGAGCGAAGCCCCGCCCTTGTCAGCAGCCAATTCGTCCGGTTCTTCCATTCTGGTGGCACCGGCTGCGAAATCCGCCGGGAGATCCGCCGGCCGGCCGGGCTTAACTAGTCGGGCCAAGAGCTCCGCCATAATCTCTTGCGGATCAGCTGACCCGGTCTGCACAAAGAGGCTGTTGATCAATCGTGCCAAGCCCTGATCCGGCTGACCGCCGTCGTCCTCCGCCAGAACCAGCAGCTGCGCCAAAGCCTGTTCCAAAGCGGGAGTCCGCCAGAATTGATGCCAGATTCTCAGGTTTGGGCTGTTCAGAGGAAGCCCTGACTTTGCCAACAGGGCAAACTGCTCAATGTGCCGCTCGAGCACCGGCTGCCTGACCGCTTCCCCAAGCCTGAGATAGTCTTCCAAACGGCTGAGCAGCTCGGGAGTGGGTTCGATGCCGAACTGCCGAAACACCTGAGCAGCAAGCCGGGCGGGTTCCGCTGCTGCCTGTTTTCCCTCAACAAGGCGGAAAGTATGTTTCCCTTCCTCATTGATTCCTTCATAGCTTAAAATGACAACCATTCCCGGCTGTAACAGCAGTTCCGTACTAACCAGGATCTCCTGCCCATAGATGCTGATAACAGCCAGGTTGTCCTGAACCGACAGGACTTGGGCTCTGATCTGCTCGCCCACAGCCAGGGCAACATGGGAATCCCATCTGCTGACAACATCAATTAATAAAGAGCCGGGATCAAACTTGATGTCCATCGCAAAACACCTCATCACTCCTGCTGAATGCAGCCGTTGACTTCCCCAATACAGCCGCCCTTTGATCCGATAATCATGTATACGGTAACCATTGGCGCAGTTCCTGTATACTACCGGCAACTCTAATATATACTGTAAGCGTAGGCTTGTACGCACCTGTTGGAAGGAGCGGCGATTATGAGTAAATATAAAATCGGAGTGATTTCCGACACCCATGGGCTTTTGCGCCCTGAAATCCTCGGCCTCTTCGCCCAAACCGATCTGATTGTCCATGCAGGCGATATCGGCCGCCCTGAAGTACTGTCGGATTTGAACGCCATCGCCCCCACAAAAGCAGTGTTGGGCAACGTGGACTCTCCCTATTATTTCCCGAAGCTGAAGACAGCTGAATGCTTTCATGCGGCAGGCCGCAGGATCTATCTGCTCCACAACCGGAGTTATCTGGCTGTCGACCCTCTTGAACACCAGATTGAGCTGATGATCTTTGGCCACTCACACACACCTTTGCTGGAAAAGGTGAATGGTGTCATTTATTTCAACCCCGGCAGCGCCGGCCCGAGGCGGTTTGGTAAACCCATTTCCGTCGGGCTGGTCACCGTTACCGAGGATTCGATTCAAGCCAGGCATATTTTCCTGAAGCGCAGCTAACCAAAAAAGCCCAATGAATCACTGCGATCCGCAAGATCCATTGGGCATAATCTGAAATTACCTGCTGCTTATTGGCTCCGTTCCTGCATCCTGGTCTCCAGCCGATCAATTTCAATCCCCTTCATGGGTGTACCCAGAT
Organism: Bacillota bacterium; assembly: GCA_012520795.1. Taxonomy (GTDB): domain Bacteria; phylum Bacillota; class Limnochordia; order Darwinibacteriales; family DTU012; genus DTU012. Next base: position 7,394 of record JAAYNP010000021.1, on the reverse strand, counting down.
CCCGGGACAGTTCAGCTATCATTTTGTAGTCAAGGTGATTTGCAGTCGCCTGGACAATCGCCCTGGCAAATTTCTCAGGGTTGTCGGACTTGAATATTCCCGATCCGACGAAGACACCATCAGCGCCAAGCTCCATCATCAACGCTGCATCACTTGGCGTAGCGACACCTCCCGCAGCATAATTGAGTACCGGCAGACGGCCCTTTTCCCGGATTTCCATCAGCACATCGAAGGGAGCTCCGAGCTCTTTGGCGTACACCATCACCTCATCCTCGGGCATGGACAGCAGTTTGCGGATATCGGCCTGCACCTGGCGCATATGCCGTACAGCTTCCACAATGTTGCCCGTTCCCGGCTCCCCTTTGGTCCGGAGCATGGCGGCTCCTTCCCCGAGCCTGCGGGCGGCTTCACCCAAATCGCGGCAGCCGCACACAAAGGGGACTTGGAATCTTGTTTTATCGATATGGAATTTATCATCAGCCGGTGTCAAGACCTCGCTCTCGTCAACACAGGCTACCCCAATTGCCTCCAGGACACGGGCTTCCACAATGTGCCCGATGCGGCATTTGGCCATAACCGGTATGGAAACAGCCTTGATGATCGCTTCGGCTACGGTAGGGTCTGCCATCCGGGCCACACCGCCTGCTGCCCTGATGTCGGCCGGTACCCGCTCCAAGGCCATAACCGCCACTGCTCCTGCTGCTTCTGCGATTTTTGCCTGTTCAACACTGACCACATCCATGATTACGCCGCCCCGGGGAATTTGAAACTCTGTGCGGCCTTTGTCTGTACTGGTCATTAGAAACCCTCCTCTATCACCTATGTACTGCCTTCGATCATTGGAGGCTACCCTTATCTTACCACCGGCAGTTAACTCTGGTCAATATTGTGTCTGCCCTATCCTGCACCTTACATCAATGGTGCAAACAGGTTCAACAAGGCACGCCCGATCCGGCGCTGCCAGGGTGTTTGTTGATATACTTCCCATTTGATCTCCTGGCTCACAGCCAATGTCTCGAGAAAATCCGTTTTGATATGGGCAATGCTTGAATTCCGATACAGCCATACCCCACACTCAAAGTGGAGGAACAGGCTGCGGTAATCAAGGTTAATCGTGCCGATTACAGCGTATTCATCATCGACAATGAACGTCTTCCCGTGGATGAACCCAGGTGTGTACTCATAGATCTTGACTCCAGCTTCCAGCAGCAATCCGTAATTAGCCCGGGTTACGGCATGGACATACCACTTGTCCGGAATATAGGGCGTGATTATCCTCACATCAATGCCTTGTTTGGCCGCATTGCAGAGGGCGGTCATCACCTCCGCATCAACGATCAAATACGGGGTGGTGATATAAATATACTCTTTAGCCCTGCCGATCAGATTCAAGTACACTGTTTCGCCCACAGCCTCGTCGTCCAGGGGATTGTCGCTGAACGGCTGGACAAAACCGTCAGGCGGATACTGCCGCTCTCCGTAACGCTCCGGCATATACTGCCCATAATCCTCATCAATGCCCCGAAGATAATCCCAGACCGCAAGGAACATTACTGTCAGACTGTAAACGGCATCGCCCTTCAGCATCACAGCGTTGTCCTTCCAGTGTCCCAATTTCTCAATGTGGTTGATGTATTCATCAGCCAGGTTGATCCCGCCGGTAAACCCGGTATGCCCGTCAATGACCAGGATTTTGCGGTGATCGCGGTTGTTGAACCTTGGCGAGAGGACTGGCAAAAACGGGTTGAAGACACTGCATTTGATTCCCATTGCTTCCAGCTTTTTGTCATACCCGTACGGCAGTTTCATAATCGAGCCAATATCATCATAGATAACCCTGACATCGACTCCTTCCTCGGCTTTTCGTTTGAGGATGTCCAAGATAGTATTCCACATTAACCCTTCTTCGATAATGAAGTATTCCAGGAAGATATAGTGCCGGGCTTTTTCCAACTCCTCCACCAGCCGCTCGAATTTCGCCTCCCCCACCGGAAAATATTCAACATCGGTGTTGGTGTATACGGGGCTGAAGGCATATTTATGGAGATATTGGGCCTGCCGCCCGGCTTCAATATTCTCATCGGTGATCTGCTGGATCAAAGAGCGATTGTGATCAAGTGTTTCAGCCATTTTCGAACTGATGCTTTCCATCTTTTTCCGTGTCCGTTTCCCAACCCGGCTCCCGCCAAACACAAGATAGAAAACACCGCCAAAGATAGGGAACGTTAGGATGGCGATAATCCAGGCAATTTTGTAGCCTGCTTTACTCCTGCCGTTGGCAAGGGCAATCACCACAACCATGCTGATAAACGTACTGATTCCGTAAAAATAGACAAAGTAGTGCTGAAAACGGTTGATCATCAGAATCAAAGCCGCTGCTTGCACAAGAATGCCAAGAGCAACCCAAAAAGCTCTATGAAACAGCAACTTGAATACCTGTGTCATTAAAATCCTCCCAAAAGAATCCTCTGTACCTTTTTATATACCATACTTTATCATTGTTTCCAATATTTCGGGGAAATAATGGCAATCATAGTGAACAGCTCCAGCCTCCCGAGGATCATCAAAACAGTCAGCAATACAGTTGCCCAGGGTGAAAACTGGCTGTAGGTATGTGCCGGCCCGACCGCGCCGAACCCCGGGCCCACATTCCCCAAAGCTGCAGCAACTGCGCTGGCCGCGCCAACCATGCCAATCCCTTCCAGTGAAAGGACCGCAGTCCCAGCTGCAAACAGGGCGAAATACAAAAACAAAAAGGCACAGACGCTGCGAGTCGTCTCCTCAGGAACTACATAGCCATTTACAGTGATGGGGACCATGGCCCGGGAATGGAGCAAGTGAGCCACTTCCCTTTTAATTAACTTCCCGGCGATGATTACTCGAATGAGCTTGATTGCCCCGGTTGTTGAACCGGCACAGGCCCCGGTAAACATCAAAATGAACAGTACCGACCTGCTGAAATCCGGCCACTGGTTGTAGTCCGCACTGGAATAGCCCGTGGTCGTGATTATGGAACTGACCTGCACCAGGGCATGTTTAAAACTCTCAAACAAAGAACCGGAAACCCGAGGCCATAGATTCCACATCACCACTACAATACTGATACCCGTCAGTGCCAAGTAAAACCGCAGTTCAGAATTCTGGACAGCATTGCGCCAGCGCCCCCGCCACAGATCATAGTACAAGCCGAAGTTGACTCCCGATAGAATCATCCATACAGACATGATGATAATCACATAACTGTTGGCGCTGAAACGAGCCAGGCTCGTATTGTAAGGGGCAAACCCCCCTGTGCTCACTGTGGCAAAAGCAAAGAGCAGCGAGTCATATAGAGATAATCCGCCAAACAAAAGCAGGATTGTTTGCAGTAGAGTCATTCCTCCGTAGACCAAATACAGGATTTTCACTGTATCCGCCAAACGCGGCACCAGCTTGTCTGCGGTTGGCCCCGGTAGTTCCGCTTTGTAAATCTGCAGGCCTACTACTCCCAAAGAAGGCAGTACTGTCAGCATCAACAGCAAAATGCCCATCCCGCCAAGCCAGGATGTAAGAGAACGCCAAAAGAGAAGCCCCCGGGGCAGAATCTCAACATCATTGATCACCGTGGCTCCTGTAGTGGTCAAACCAGATACGGCTTCAAAAAAAGCTTCCGTCAGATCAGGAATCGTTCCAGAAAACACGTACGGCAGTGCGGCAAAAACGGAAACCAAAATCCAAGCCAATGTCACAATCAATAATGCTTCCCGGATTTTAATCTCCTTTATTTCCACCCGGCCAACCCCAAGGGCAATACCTGCTGCAGCCGTAATAATGATCGACCAGGTAAAAGCCATGGCCGATGCTTCCCGCCATAGTAGGGATACTGTCAAAGGCACTGCCATCAGGGCAGCTTCAATCTTGAGGATATTTCCCAGAATCTTTCTGACTGTGCCAAATTCCACGGAAAAAGCCCTCCTTGCGGCGGTAAAAGAGCTGTCCCAACACAGGGACATCTTTATGCAAACAGAAGACGATCACCCGGTCTTGAGGCTGAATCACAGCATTACCGTCAGGAATAATCACCTCATTGTTGCGGGCGATTGCCCCTACAATAATCCCTTTGGGCAGATCAAGCGCTGCCAGGCGGCGTCCAATCACCGCCGCCTCTTCATCGGCGATGATTTCGATCACTTCTGCCTGTCCATCCAACAAAAGGGACAGGGAGGCCACCTTCCCTCCTTGGGCGAAACGGATGATTTCCCCAGCGGAGATCAGGACTGGGTTAACCGCCCGGCCAACACCGAGCTGTTCAATGATGGGGATAAAATTCGGCCGGCTGACCTTGGCTACCACCAAGGGTATGCCTTGTTGTTGGCCTAACAAGGCCAGAAGCAGGTTTTCCTCATCGCCGCCGGTAAGTGTAACCAAAGCGTCCATCTGAGCAAAGTTTTCTTCCCGCAGCAGGTCACTGTCAGTCGCGTCGCCGTGAATCACCAGCACATCTTGAAGGTTTTCAACCAAATACTGGCATTGGGCTTCATCTTTTTCGACAATCTTAACCGCAACTCCGTTTTGCCGCAGCCTATTGGCTAGATAATAACCCGATCTGCCGCCGCCCAAAATCATGGCTGATTTGGCCACCCGCCTGTCTCTGGGGGCGGAAGGAAAATAATCGGCCACGAAGCGCTGCAGGTTCTCCCGCCTGCCAAAGAGGTAAACCGTATCTCCATCGTTGAGCCGAGTCTCGCCATGGGGGATGATCATCTCACCCTCCCGGGCCACGGCTGCAACCAAAATCGAGTCAAAGATATTGACGTCCCGTAGTTTTTTGCCAACCAGTTCTGGTATGTTTTTAACACCTAGATCAAGCATACCCACCCTGCCATCGGCAAAGGATTCAATAAAGACCACAGTCCCTTTTAACAGGTACTTGGCGATATACCTTGCTGTTTCCAGTTCCGGATTGACAATATAATCGACACCCAGTTCTGTTTTGAGAAAATCGAGCTGCTTGGCATATTCAGGATTTCTTACCCTGGCAGCTGTCCGTTTGCAGCCAAGTTTTTTGGCAATCAAACAAACAACGATATTAACCTCATCACTGCTGGTCACCGCAGCAACCAGATCAGTATTTCTCAAATTAGCTCGCTGCAGCAGATCAATTTGGACAGCATTACCTTTGATGGCCAGGACATCCAAATTGGCATTCACCCGCTGCAGTGCCTGTTCATTGCTGTCCATCACGGTGATGCTGTTTTCCTGGTTGGAAAAAGCTTCCGCCAGTTTATAGCCCAGCTTGCCGGCTCCCGCAATCAGTATTCTCATCTAAAATCCTCCCGAGGCGTCAGACATTAACCGGCTGAAAAACTCACTGGCCAGCGGCGCTGCAACCTGGCCTCCCACGCCTCCATCCTCAACCAGGACTGCGAAAGCCAGATCATGCCCGCCAATGTCATAGGCAAAACCGCCAAACCAGCCGTGTGATGTCCATTTTCCCGTTTCCGCGGTGCCTGTCTTGCCAAAAATCTGGATTCCTTCGGCCAAAGCCCGCCGGCCTGTACCCGAAACGACCACTTCAGCCAGGAGTTGGCTGATCAATGCCGCCGTTTCAGCCTGAATCACCTGCTGCATTGTGGGTTCACCATCTTGTTTGAACAAGGTAATTGACGGCATAAAGCCATCATTGACAAAGACGGTAAAAATTGCAGCTACATGCAGCGGTGTCACTAAAACGCGGTCTTGGCCGATGGCACTCCAGGCAAGGGCAACCTGGCTCCGCTCCGGACTGCCGAGATCACCGGCGCTTGCAGACAGGTGAAAATCGAATTTCTGATCCAATCCGAACTTCGTGAAGTAGCTGCGCAGATTCTCAGCGCCAACAGTCAAGCCCACTTGCGCCATGGTAGTGTTGATCGACTGAATCAGGGCATCGGCAAAGAGGTGCTCTCCGAACACTTCGTTTTGAAAATTCCTGATCAGGTTGCCTTCGACTCTTAGTTCGCCGGAATCATTGAATGCACTTGCCACAGTATACAGCTCCAAATCCAAGGCCGCTGCGGCAGTTATCACCTTAAAGACCGATCCCGGTGGATATGCCCCCTGCAAACAGCGGTAGAACAAAGGCTGATCCGGATCCGTGCTCAGCTGCTGCCAGCGGCCGGGAGAAATTCCCTGGATAAACTCGTTCGGATCATAGCCGGGTGTTGAAGCCAGTACAAGCACTTCCCCAGTGCGGGCATCCAGGACAACAAAAGCACCTTTGCGGCCAGCCAAGGTTTCGTAGGCCAACTGCTGCCAGCCGGCGTTGACCGTCAATTCCAAATCGGATCCATTCTTGACTGGAGCTTCCAGCAAAAGCTGGCTGGGCTCACTATCCGTTTCCACAAACAACCGGTAACCCGGCAGGCCCCTCAGCTGCAGATCCAACCCCATTTCCAACCCGCTGCGGCCCACTTGTTCCCCAACCTGGTAATCCCGTTCCGGATGTGCCGTGATCATTGCCTGGGTAACCTCACCCAAATAACCGGTAATGTGGCCCAAGGCTGAAGCAAATGGATAGTGCCTCATGTACTGCCGCTGAAAGAAAATGCCGGGAACGGGCCGAAGGATGGGATCAAGCTCCTGGTACAATTCCTCGCTGACGGTAGTCAATGGTACAAACCAATGATCCTGCACTCCTGACGCCTGGTACTTGCCCTGCACATATTCCCGGGTTAGGCCCAAATGCTCCGCCAACACCTGGAACAGAAGTTCCGGGTCTGTGATGCGGCCCGGCTGTACACCAATAGAGACAGCACTGCCCCTACCCGCAAGCAGCCTTCCCTGGCGGTCGTAGATACTGCCTCTGGTAGGTTCAATCCGGGTACGGCGGTATCCGGCTTCCAGCCCATACTGAGGCAGCGGCAGGACATCCTCCCACTTGACTTTCCAGGTGAACAGGCCGTCCCAGGCCAAATCCAGCTGGAACTGGACCATCAAGGGCTCGAAATACCTGCTTTCATAGCGGAGGTCAACAGTGTATACTGCAGTTGCAAACTTTTCTTCCACTGGGTTTAACCCAACCAGTTCAATCTGTGTCAATCCATAGGCTTCGCCAAATCTCTCAAATCCCGCTGCAATGTCCGCAGCCTTCGGGGATGGCTGCTGCGAATGATAAAACCCTTCCAGCTGTTCATACTCACCCTTGGTTAAACTCTCCAGATAGGCATAGGCAACCTCATCAGGGTAGGTGTAGAAAAACTTAATTACTCCGTAGCCAATGCCAACGAGAGCCAGAACAACAACCAACACCAAAACAAAAACCCGCATTCTGCCTTCCCTCCAAGCGATTCAGCCTAAACTAGTCCTTCTGCATCAATCCGCCGACACCTGCCGCAAGTTCAGATCTCGATCGTACCTTTGACAATTGCCACTGC
>JAAYNP010000020.1 GCA_012520795.1 Bacillota bacterium | reverse complement strand
GAATACCCTCGCTCCAAAGTGCCCCCTATGTGGGTTGTGGTCTATATCTGTGCATTGCACCTTAATGTACTTGTCGGCACCTTCAAAGCGCTTCAGCCACATCACGTCTTCGTTGACTAATTTGCTTCTATAAAGAGCTGCCAGGTCGTCCGCTTCCTGCTTGTTAAAGCACTCTATTGTCCCCGAAGCCCTTAAAGTGGTTGGCTCAAGTCGCTGCAAGTGTTTGAATGTCCTGCGCCCAGACTTGCCCGGAATAATGGTGCCTGGGATTTCTTTTTTTATTGTGTAACCATCAAGGGCCAACTCTGGCGGTAATAGGATTGACTCTCCCAGACCATCGTTTAAGATAAGTTCAATTTGCATGTGCTCACCTCTTTCTGTAGGGCTAAAAGGGGAGGCCGCCCCTTGTGAGAGCGACCTCGATTGACCTATCCAGCGGTTGGCAGGCTATCAACATCTTCCCACTCATAAATGGGCTTGTCTGCTTTGACGTTTTCTTTACCACGAATAGCAAACTGCGGGGTTAAGAAGTTACGGTCCTGTGGAGTGTAGTTAGGCACACGACCTGTTACATTCCAGAAGGTCCACTTTCTATAACCTACAATCGCAGAGGCATCGTTATTGCCTTCGGCGTATCTGGCTACATAAAGCTCTGCAATGACTGGTTTGGGTTGTTCCCCGATTCTGGGCGCACTATACTTGTTTGTGGCATATGTCCCGCCAGCAAGCATCGCAAGTGCTTCGCCCGGTAGTTCGGCGTTCGTGAAGCTTAATTCAACCCCAGACAATTCAGCTTGTTCCTCGATGGTGGCGATTAAGCGATCTCCGCCTCGAAGCTCTGCTCGTTGTCCCTCGATCCATTGATGAGTAATGCCAGCTTGTTGTGGTGTTTCAAAGCGAGCCGTCTTGCCTGCAGCCTTTTCCAAGCCGGTTTCTGGATCGATTTCTTTGATAATCATCAATCTGCAACCGTATAAAATATCGCTCATGCTTTCATCTCCTTCTTTTTATCTCCCAACACGTGGGATTCGAAATTCTATCCTGCGAGTGATTGCATTAAGATCGGGGTCTTGAAAGTCTCCGCCCGTATGCACCCACTCAATTTCAAACTTGTGGCCTGTGCTTGTGGTGAGAATCTCACCAGCCAGCAACCCCTTCAACTCTGCAACAGCTTGATCCACGGGAATGAAGCTTCCGGGGTCAAAGTAGGGCCAAATCGTCAACTCACGAAAAAACCCCCTGTTATTAAAAGGGGCTCTCATTTCGTCACCAAGCTTGATGACTCCATACGGCTTTTTAGTACTAGCATCTGGACCTCCAGGCTGGTACCAGGATTTGATTGATTGACAGTTTGCAGTTAGGTACTGATAAAGTGCCACCCTCATCCAGACACCACCTTCTGTGCATCCTCTAGGAAGTCAGCTACATACCGCCTGACAGTAGGCATGAGGATGGCGTATCTCCCTTGATTGGCTAACTCCAAGTACACTCCATAGTCCATTGCGTGAGCTATACGAGTTATCAAAGATTGATCTCTCTGCATGGAGTAACCGAACAGTCCTCTGCGAGCCATGCTTGTCCTGTCTTGCCATCCAGCATTTATCTTGGCGTGGGCTTCCATCTGAGCGGCGTATCTTTGACTCAATGCGTATAGTGCAGCCTTCCGGCGTTCTATGGCCAATCGTAAGTTGCGATTAACCTCAGCGGAACCCGCCATCAGACCACCTCCTCGATGATGCACTGCAGGGAAACGATTTCGCCCAAATAGCGAACGGGATTAACCACTGCAACTCTGTGATTAACCCCGTCTAACTTGAACGTGTCTTTGATTTTGACATCCGCATCCCACGGACAAAGCATTTCTCGATTGTTGATCTGTAGTGTCCCGCCATCTTTGACGATGTCTTGCGAGGAGCTGTTTCCTAGATAGACTCTAAAGGTTTGAGGCGAAAGGGCAATATCCTGTTCAGGTAACCATCCGCCAGCACCATCTGGTTTGCGCTCTCTCCGGTTTAGGACTATCTCAGAGGGGCTAAGTTCAATCGCCTTTGCAGTTAGTTCTCTGCGCTTTTGGAGGTCCATTTACAACACCTCTGGTCGGACAATTTTCAGGACCAAACTACCCTTGTTTTGCCCTTCCAACTCTTCTAGCTCTCGCCGGCGATAATCTTGTGCCATTGTTTGGGCGTAAGCCAGTCTGTCTTTGAGTTGAGTAAAGCGATATTTCTCCGACCCAGTGCCAGTTTCTTCGACATTTCCCATTTCTTCTTGGATCATTCCAGCCTTCTCGGTCCATCCAAGTGACGCCGCCCCATAAATCGTTTGGGATTCTTCTAGCAAATCTTCAAGTTCTTCATCCGCGAAGCGAGTATCCACTTCTGTTCCATTTGGGGGAATTTTCTCCCCCAAGAACCTCCTTAACCTTGCCACCAGTTCAGGCGTGGGGGTCATTTTATCACCCCTTCAAATAGTCATTGATCAGTTTCACTAAGTGTTTCTTCGTAGCACCATTTTTGTACTCGACCCCTAGTTCGTCAGCCCTCGCCCTAAGCTCTTTGGCGGTAAAATCATCCACATTAACAAATCCGCGTCCGCCAGCATTATCCCCCGAAGGCTTATCATCAACAAAAGGCTCACCTTGAGCATCGTTGAAATACGGGCAATATCTTTTAGACGCTTTAGTTTCGGTAGTCCAACGTCTAGCTTCCAAATCAGGATGGCATTTTGCAGGGGGCATCATCCCCGGATCACTTGTTGGCACCCAGGGATAATGCGCACACTCAATACATTTCATTTGGGCCACCGCCTAAAACTCAGGCAGAGTGATCTCTTGAACGTTCTCGGTCAAAGCGGCGAATACGCCACGACGAGCACGGCCTACGATTTGAGCTTCCACTAAGCGAGAAAGATCAGCGAGTGTTGCGTCAATCCGCAGATCATGCTTGATAAGCTCCTTGAAACCACGCTTTGGACGAATCAAATACGCCTTGTTATCAGCGATACCATTGTACTTGTAGGACTTCTTACCAATCTGGATTTCCCAACCATCATAAGCGATGATTTGGTCAATACCAGTCAAAGAAGCGTAATCAGTGCCACGAACGTGGAACTTACCTAGTGCTTCTTGGATGTGGTCAAGTCTTGTGCCAGATACCAGCAAGATGTTGCCAGGACGCTTTGCCTGTCTTGCATCAGCCATACCCTTCTTGAGAGTTTCACGAAGGCTTAGAATCGGATGGGCAGCGAATGTTGTGTCGCCCTCTACAGGTAGGTTCCCTTCAACGTCAATGAGGACGGCACCCGTCTTATTACCAGCACCGTAGCTGTAGCTAATGATGGGTCCTAAATGGATGTGGTTAAGCAAAGCATTGTATGCTTCACCAAACGCACGATCAATCTCGTCCATTTCAAAGGTACGGTTGTACTCAACCATGTCTTCGGTATATTCGATACCTGCAGCATAAGTTACAATGCGGGCTGTTGGTCCTTCTTCTGCTTGCAAGTGACCAAACTTAACTTCTTCACCTTCGATGTGTTCAGCAAACACGATAACGCCTTTTTGTGCCCACTTAGCATCGAATACTTCCGGGAAGTTCCTGTCTTCGATACGCTCATAAATTGGCGTGTAAAGAGTAGGAGTGGTCTCTCTGCCTAACTCAACGTCAAGCACGACCTTTTCCAGGAGTTCCTTTCGCACTGCATCGGTGGTAATCATTTCACCCACAGGCTTGCTCAGGGCATACACTTCCATTTCTCCGTTCACAATGCGCTTTTCCACGCTATGCTCTTTTCCGTCCAACACAAAAGGCACCTTCTGCTCGAAAGTGCCTTGTCTCCGTGCGGCTCTAGCTGTTTCAATACTTAAAATCTTAGCCATTATTTATCTCCTCCATTTCTAAACTTGTGGTCCAAGGATGAACCAAATAACGCCATTGGTATCCACAGGGCTAGTAACACGACCGACCAGGCGGTACGCTGTTGGTTCATCCTCTCCATCATCGGCTTCCTTAGTCACTTTCTTGGTTGTTGGGTTCCAATAAATCAGATCCCCTACAGCGAGAACTTCCTCTTCTGTGGTTTGATCAGTCTCGTATTCTGCCTGTTCGATGGTAAGGATAGCATCGGCTGTTTCGCCTACCCCTGTCTTGACATCTCGCGTTAGAAACCCGAGAAAGCCACTAATCAGAGCTAATTCCCCCGCCTTGTATTCGGAACTGGCAGGGACAGTAACCCTAACACTCTTGCCATCACTTACTTTGAAATAGCCTTGTTGGTACACTGTAGTTGGTACCGGATTGCCTTTAATAGCCATTCTTCATTCCTCCTCCTATTAAATAGACGCTGTTC
>JAAYNP010000145.1 GCA_012520795.1 Bacillota bacterium | reverse complement strand
TACTGAGGGCAGGAAGGCTATTAGAAATATTTTTAATGATCGATGTGCAACAGAATTAATATATCGATAAAGTAGAAAAGATATTTAAGCACATTTTAAAATGATGGGTTCCTGTATGATAGCGAGGAAACAGGTTAACTTGATTAACTACAAAAAGCAATGTTTATGCCGCGAAAGCCTCTTGACAATGAGTAATCAGCATGTTAGGCTTCTATGCCAGGCATCATACATACTTACATAGCATATCTCCTTGTTCAGAATGGGGGATGCCGGTGATGCTTCAAAACATGCTGTAAGAGGCTTGTTGTCAAGAGGAGCGTGGAATAAATATGGAAACTATGTTGCATAGCAAAAAAGATGGATTTTGAATGCAAAATTGGATAAATTTTTCAGGAGGGATGTCACTAAATTAAAAGTATGGGAATTTCACATTGACCTTCAAAGTAAGTAAACCAATAGAATAACAGGATGAAAGATTATTGCCAACTTTTACTTGACACAAACGGATAAAGGGGCAGTGTAATAATTCTGATTAAACTATGATATAATTAATATTATTAGTTTCATGCATTTGAAAGGGGGTATTATGTTTGCAACATTGTGAAAGGTATAGAGATCCAGTCCACGGTTTTATTGAAGTTAGACCGTTAGAGAAAAAGATTATTGATACTGTAGCATTTCAAAGATTAAGAAATATTAAGCAATTAGCTATGACATATTTAGTTTTTCATGGTGCTGAACATACTAGATTTGCTCATTCAATAGGAGTTATGCATCTAGTATCAAGAGCTTTTAAAAGTGCTATGAAAAACAGTGACTATAAAATACCTTCTGAAAAGATAGAATGGTACGAGCAAATACTAAGATTAATTGCATTAACACACGACTTAGGTCACGCTCCATTTTCACATGCTGCTGAAGCAGTATTTCCACCTGGATTAAAACATGAAGATTTTACTGAAAAAATAATTAAAGATACTGAAATAGCAGATATTATTGCTGAGATAGGTAATGAGTACAAGGAAAAATACGGAGAAAGCTTTGATATAACACCTGAATTGATTTGTAAAATATATTCAGGTAAAAAAGCAGGTGAAAAAGGTGAATTTATATTACTTAGGACATTTATGGATAGTGAGTTAGACTGTGATAAAATGGATTACCTATTAAGAGATTCCTTGTATTGTGGTGTAAACTATGGAATTTATGATATTGATAGACTTATTTCAAGCTTAACTGTTTATGAAAGAAATGGTGGTACTCCAAGACTAGCAATAGATAGAGGAGGAGTTCAAGCCTTTGAAGAATTTGTGTTGGCTAGGTATTTTATGTTTATACAAGTTTATTTTCATAGAACACGTAGATATTTTGATATAATGTATGCAAGAGCATTAAAAAAGATATTACCAAAAGGCAAGTTTCCAGAAAGCACTCTAGAATACTTAAAATGGGATGATTGCAAGGTAATTAGCATAATGAAGGAAAATTGTGACGAAATTGAAGAGTGTTCAAATATAATTAAAAGAAAAGTATATCCCAGAATTTTAAGATCTAAAACTCATCCAGTTAAATCAGAAAAGGATTTATATAAGTTAAAGCGAAAAATATTATATGATAAAATAGGTAATAATTATTTTATTGAGGATAATTCAGCTGACAAAATGCCTCATAAAATACCGTCTAGGACAGATGATTCGGATCCAAAAGCTATACCCATACTAGATAGAAAGATGTCTTATTGTAGCACTATTTCTGAAGAATCTCACATTATAAGCTCATTAACTGAGAAAATAAATATAATGAGGATATATGTACATCCTAGTCAAAAAGATAAATCTTATAAAATAATAAAAGAAATTAATGAGGATATATAAAAAGGAGGATAAAAAATGAATTATATTGATAAGTATGCAGTGACAATTAATGAAATATGTAAGCGAGTGGATGTTTTAGGTAAAAAGATGCTCCAAAAGCTTATGTATTTAATAGAAAGAAAAGGGGTAAGTATGAATTTAAGATACTCAATACATTTTTACGGGCCTTATAGTGAGGAATTAGACAATGCAATTAGGTTATTAGCTGCAAACGATGTTATCAATATTGACACTAGTGAAAGAACACATAAAATTAGTATACTAGATTCAAGTAGTATAGATTATGATTTAATGGAGGAAGAAATCAATACTATAAATTTTATATTAGATAATTTTTCAGATAAAACACCTAATGAGCTTGAAGCATTAACAACTTTAGATTTTGTTGCAAAAGAGATTATCGAAAATAACGGAAGTCATGAAGATATAATTAATGAAGTTCTAAAGATAAAAGGAACTAAGTTTACAACGTATTTCTTAAAAGAGCAATTAGAATTATTAAAAGAATGTGGTTTTATTAGTCAAAGTATGAATGAGATGGTTTGTTAGGGTTTTTATTAAAACACTCCTTCTTGACTCTTTAAATCATGCCAAGAGGAAGATGTTTAATTATCTATAAATTAACTGTTTTTGCATCCTTATTGTTACTAAAAAGGTTTTTTGTGTGTCCACAAATAACATGTATTCAGGTGTTTTTCTGCCTTCTGGCTTACAAGGTTTGCATGCATAACTATAGTTTGTATGCCCTTCTAGATATAGTTTCTCTGGAGTATATTTCAATACCCCATTTTGTTCCAGTGTTTTTATAT
>JAAYNP010000136.1 GCA_012520795.1 Bacillota bacterium | reverse complement strand
TATCTTAAAACAATGATTGATTCTGGCTTAGTGATTCCAGATGAGCCTGTTTCGGCACCCATCATAGATGAGGAGCTCTATGAACACTTAAAAGCTATCGGCGAGTATAGATTCTTGGCGGCACTAACGGAGGGGATGTAATGGCTACCATCGAAGAGCGCTTAGATCAGATTTACGAGATCATTCAACGAGAAGAATTCATGACCCACAAAGGGCTCGGCAATGAAATCGGGTTTTACATCTTTGATTACGATCCAGAAGACGAAATGCTGGTTCGCGCTCACATTCAGGCTCTCAAAAACCGGCTTAACACCCCAAGCTCCAAGAGGCGAGTAGTGGAGTTTGATTTGTATTCTATGTTTCTTAGTATCTTAGAGCAGGAAGGGCTGCTAAGTGAACTTGGGTCCCTGGAGGACGAGTATGGTCCCGATTACTTGCTGGAGGCAGTTCGTGATCTAGCGAGTCCAGAGGTTTACGTGCAGCTGATTGAAGCAGCGGAAGAAGACTACGACCTTGTCTTTTTAACTGGAGTTGGCAGAGTCTGGCCTATTGTCCGCTCACATACCGTGTTGAATAATCTGCACCATGTCTTGGACAGGACTCCGGTTATTATGTTTTTTCCGGGGCGCTATGATGGAACAGAATTGCGTCTCTTTGATCGTATTAAAGATGACAACTATTACCGCGCATTTTCACTAGTACCAAGATAGGGGGATTGGGTAATGAAGGTCCGTACTATGTTTGAGAAGCCCATTGATCGCGATATTAAAGGCGTGATCAAAGTTGGCCAAAAGGATGAAGAGAACATCTTCCAAGAGCTCGATGAGTATGTGGTCACAAAACAGCTGTCAAGACATTTTCGAGACTTCTTCGATGCCTACCAAAAAAGTCTGCATCAAGAAACGGATAATATGGGTGTTTGGATCTCAGGCTTTTTTGGCTCAGGTAAATCACACTTCCTAAAGATCCTATCCTACCTGCTGGAAAACAAAGAGGTGGAAAACACTAAAGCTATCGACTTCTTCCAGGGGAAAATTGAAGACCCCATGGTTTACGCCAACATGAAGCAAGCTGGCGAGGCGTCTTGCGATGTGATCTTGTTTAACATCGATTCCAAGAGCAATTATGATGTTAAGAACACCAAAGAAGCTCTAATCAAAGTCTTTGTCAAGGTTTTCTACGACATGCAAGGCTATTATGGAGATAAACCTTGGATCGCCGATATGGAAAGTGCTTTAGATCAAGAAGGGGTCTACGACAAGTTTAAAGCATCCATTAAAGAGCTCACCGGTGACGAATGGGAGAAACGTAGGCGCAGAGTTCTATTAGATCGGGATAATGTCATTACAGCACTGCAGAGTGCTAGGAATATGAGCAAAGAATCAGCCCTAGAGTGGTTTAATGCCAAAGATAGTAACGTTGACTTGAATATCGAGGGGTTTGCAAGAATCGTCAACGAGTACCTTGATAGCAAGGGTCCCAAGCACCGCATCATCTTCTTAGCAGATGAGATGGGACAATATATCGGTGATAGCAATAATATGATGCTCAATCTCCAAACCATCGTTGAAGAGCTAGGAGTATTCTGCCGCGGACGGGCTTGGGTGTTGGTAACTTCACAAGAGGATCTAGACTCCATCATCAAAGGAATGGGAAAATCTAGGGAAAATGATTTCTCCAAAATTCAAGGCCGCTTTCATACCCGCCTAAATCTTACAAGTGCTAACGTTGATGAAGTAATTAAGCGCCGTATTCTAGAAAAAACAGAGACGGCCACAGAGAGTTTGCGCCTTTACTACGATCAAAAGAGTGCTGTATTACGGAATCTAATGACCTTTGCAGCAGGTACACCTGATATGAAGAACTACGGGGATCGCAATGAGTTTGCTGAAGTCTACCCCTTCGTACCGTATCAGTTTAATTTGCTGCAGAAGGTGTTCACAGGGATTAGAGAACATGCCTCCTCTGGCAGGCATCTAGCTTCAGGAGAGCGTTCTTTGTTGAGCGCATTTCAAGAGGCACTTTTGGCGTATGGTGATAGTGAGACAGGGGTACTAGTTCCCTTCCAAGTCTTTTATGAGTCCATTAGGAGCTTCTTGGATGCCTCTGTGAGCCAAGTCATTGAGCAAGCAGAAACAAATAGGCAGCTTAAAGAGGAAGATTTAGGTGTACTAAAACTGCTGTTTATGATCAAGTATGTCAAAGAAATGCCAGCCAAACTAGAGAATATAATAACCCTAATGGTGAGCCATGTGGAAGAGGACAAGCTAGCTCTCAAGGAGCAGATTCTTGCATCGCTGAGACGTTTAGAAGAGCAGACTCTAATTCAAAAAAACGGCGATGACTACATCTTTTTGACCAATGATGAGCAGGAGATTAATCGGGAGATCAAGCGAACCGAAGTGGATGATCACGAGCTCTGCAAAAAGATTGGTGACATCGTGTTTGAGGAGATCTACACGGACCGCAGATATCGCTATAGCAACCAATATAACTTCTCCTTCAACCAAATGATTGACGATAAACCCCGGGGCGTGCAAGATGGAGAAATAACACTGCAGATTGTTACCCCAATCTCCAGTGCTGACCGTGATAGCCAGCATTATCGAACGTGGAGTTCCCTAAATGATAAACACATTTATTTCGTGCTCCCGCAAAATAGAGAGTTCCTGGATGAAATTGAAGCAGCCCTTAAGATCGAAACCTATCGTAGACGAAGCAGTTCCACTAGACTGGCTCAAAGTGTTTTGGACATCATTAATTCGAAAGTAGGCGAACTAAATTCTCGCTATGAACGATCACGCTCTCTTTTGGTTACCGCCATGGGTGACGCTGAAATTTATGCCCGCGGTGAAAAATTGGATATTCGCACGAGAAACCCCAAAGAGAGAATGGAGCAAGCACTTAAAGGTATGGTTGATCTACTGTACAAGAACTTGAATTATATCCAAGACTTTATCTCTAGCGTCGACGAATTACGCCAAATTCTAAGCAGCACGAACAAACAGACTACGCTGTATGAAGATATGTTGAATAAGCAGGCCTTGGAAGCTGTGCAAGATTTCATCGACCGCAGGAGCTACCAAAACAGAAGAGTGACCATGAAAGATGTGCTTGATCAGTTCAAGCGTTCACCCTATGGCTGGAATGAACTCGACATCGCTGCTGTAGTGGCCAGGCTTCTAGTCAAACAGGAAATTCGCCTGCAGTATGGTGGAGAGAATCTTACTTCAGACAACCCGGCACTTCCAGATTACCTCACCAAACGCAATGAGGTGGAAAAACTCGTTATTCGCAAGCGTGTGGGCGTATCTCCCGAACGAATCAACACCGTTAGAAGCATTGCTCAGCAGGTCTTTCATCAGGCATCTTTTTCCTCAGACGAAGATGATTTGATGGCAAAGCTTAAGTTGCAGCTGGCCGCTCAACAAAGTCAGGCAGAACGTTTAGGGGAACGGTATAAGGATGGTAGTGGTCCATATTATCCCGGGAAGGCTATTGTGGAAGAGTCTAAAGACTTCTTTGCAGAACTTTTGAGAATCAGGGAGCCTGACCAGTTCTTTGCAGAAATAGAGAACGAACGATCTGATCTGGAGCATTATGTCCGGGAACTAGACTTGGTTAGGGGCTTTTTTGAGACTCAAAAGAGCTCTTTTGATCAAGGGCTTAAGGTGTTAACCATCTTTGAGGAGAATAAAAACTTCGTCAATGCACCAGAAGTCCTAGAGGTACTCGATCAGGTCAAAGCGATCGTGGAGAGTCAAAATCCTTATAGCGAAATTCATAGACTACCGGTTCTAAGGGATAAGTTCAGCAAAGTATTCTCAACTTTGCTGGAAGAGGCCTGTGAGCCCATAGAGCAGGTTATTCGAGAAGACTATGATTTGATCGTAAAAGATCTTGCCAAACACGAGTTCAGTGAAGCTTTTGTAGAAAAGGTGAAAACTCCATTTGAGAAGCTTCTAGAACAAATAAGGACCGTGAACAGCTTCCATAAGGCATATGCCATGGAGAAAGAAAGCGGACATTATCGCTATCAGGCCTGGTCGCTGATAGAAAATGAGCTGGCACACCTGGAACGGCAAAAAGAGACGCCAATTGATTATGATCCCAGCGATCCTCCCGCCGTAGTAGTGGTGGAACGGCGTCAAATTAGAGCTAGAGATCTTTTTAAGGGTCAAGTAGTGCTAAGGAATGAACAAGATATTGAGAATCTCCTGTCACAGCTTAGGAAGCATTTAACTACCATGCGTGGATCGGATGAGGAAATTGAAATCGTTTGGTAAAGAGTAAATTGGAAGATGATACTTCGGGCAAGAAGGGAGCGGGTTATTTTGAAATGGTCTGAAGCGCGCTCAATTCATCAAGATAAATGGCTCTTATTCGAAGCAATTGGAGCGTACTCCAAAGATGGACAAAGAATCGTTGAAGAGATTTCTGTGATTAACACTTTTGATGACGGTAAGGATGCACTAGCTGAATATGCCGAGCAGCATAAAAAGGATAAGAGCAGAGAGATCTATGTTTATCACACCTCCAACGAAAACCTCCAGATTGCTGAGCGAAAATGGATCGGAGTTAG
>JAAYNP010000019.1 GCA_012520795.1 Bacillota bacterium | reverse complement strand
TTATGGCAGTGTCGATGATTACTATCGGATTGGTCGCTATAGGTGTTATCCAGAGAAGGCTTGCCGAAGCTGAACAGCGAAGAGAGGGCAGGGCGGTTGACAGGAAGTACAAGCTGGGTGCCGCGGCTCTTGCCTTTCCAGTCCTATACGCCATCATTGACGCCTTGGGGACGTTTCTCGATGATGTATACCTGACCAAGCTGATGAGCCCGGAGGAAGCGTTGATCTCCTATGAACTGACATTTCTGGCCTGTTCCCTGGTTGCCCTGGTATATCTTGTGGGGGTCAAAAAGATTAAGTTCCGCCGTGAAGCGGAGCAGGATCGGATTCTGGCGGCCGTGTTTGAAACCGCCGGACAGTATTTTTATGTTTTTGCGCTGGACACCAATTCTGTGATTGCAGCGCCAATGATTGCCTGCTACAGTATTGTGTCGGTGATTCTGGGCAGGGTATTCCTGAAAGAGTTCTTGACTCGCGCCCAGTATTTTTTCATTGCTTTGGTGATGTTGGGTGTCTTTATTCTTGGGTTTTTTGAATAGAGCATTGACTGCGGCTGGCGATGCATATATAATAAGAAGCGGAAGCTTCGGGGCGGGGTGAAATTCCCCACCGGCGGTGAAGCGGCTTTAGGCCGACAAGCCCGCGAGCGCAAGCTGAACTGGTTTGAATCCAGTGCCGACGGTACAGTCCGGATGGGAGAAGCGCAAGACAGTTTATGCTGTTACTTTTCCCTATGCCCCTGCTCCGGTTAAGGGGCTTTTTTGGTGCCCGAATAAGCTAGTAAAGGAGCGGATAGCATGAGGAACAGAGAAGTGGAGCTCATAGTGAAGATGGGGATCCTGACAGCCTTGTCGATTGTGCTGGTCGTCCTGATCCATTTCCCAATTTTTTCGGCGGCTCCGTACTTGGAGTATGATCCGGCGGATGTGCCGATTCTCATCGGCACCTTCCTGTACGGACCGGCGAACGGGCTGCTCTTGACCGTCGCAGTATCGGTGATTCAAGGTTTGACGGTGTCGCCCGGAACCATGCCGATCGGGGTTATCATGCACATTATAGCCACGGGAACACTGGCTGTGACTGCAGGTTTAGTCTACAGACGAAAACACACGCGTCAGGGCGCTGTAATCGCGCTCATCTGCGGCAGCCTAACCATGACGGTGGTCATGATTCCCTTGAACCTGATTTTCACCCCGATGTATACAGGGATCAGCAGAAGCGAGATCTGGCCCTTGTTTCGATACATCATTCCCTTCAATTTGATTAAAGCTAGTGCAAACAGTGTGATTACGTTTCTTTTGTACAAGAGTGTGGGCAGAATCTTGCGAGTGGAAATGGTTAAGAGGTATAACCGCTAGCAGCTTGCCCAGGCAGGGAGTAAATTTACTCCCTGTTTTTTGCTATGTGCTGTGCATAGCACAAACAAATTTAATGTGATATGATCAATGATGTGATTTGGTTTTTGCAAGCTGCTATTTATCAAGGTAAAGGATGTATGCATTCATGGCTTTACGTACTGATGAGCCGGATCTGACTAGTGGTTCGCTGTTTGGCAAGATCCTAATCTTTGCACTGCCGATTATGGCAATGAATATTCTGCAGCTGTTGTTTAATGCCGCAGATATGGTGGTCGTGGGCAGGTTCGCCGGCAGCGAAGCGCTGGCGGCTGTTGGGGCGACTGGTTCGCTGATCGGGTTGATTGTAAACCTGTTTATGGGTTTGTCGGTAGGTACCAGTGTGGTTGTGGCGCAGGACTATGGTGCCGGGAAGCGGGAGGTTGTCAGCCGTTCGGTTCATACATCCATTGCTGTAAGTATCATTGGCGGTTTTGTGGTGATGATCCTGGGCTTGCTTCTGTGCAGCCCGTTGCTGCGGATGATGGGGACCCCGGATGATATTCTGCATCTGTCGGAGTTGTATATGCGCATCTATTTCCTGGGCCTGCCGGCCGGCATGGTGTATAACTTTGGAGCTGCTATCCTGCGGGCGACAGGTGACAGCCGGCGCCCTATGAACTATTTGACCATTGCCGGTGTTGTCAATGTAGTTTTCAACGTGGTGTTTGTGGTGGGCTGCCATATGAATGTCGCCGGTGTTGCCTGGGCTACAGTCATCTCGCAATATTTGGCGGTTTACTTGATTATCAACTGCCTGTACCATACCGACAAGGCAATCCGGCTCATTCCCCGGCAGATCCGGATCGATCGGAAAAGAGTCAAGGATATTATCCGGATTGGGGTTCCCGCCGGTTTCCAAGGTATGCTGTTTTCAATTTCCAATGTATTGATCCAGTCGGCTGTCAATTCTTTCGGTTCCACGCTGGTTGCTGCCAGTTCCGCATCGGGAAACATTGAGAGTTTCGCTGGCACGACTATGAATGCCTATTACCAGGCAGCGGTCACTTTTACCGGGCAGAGTATGGGTGCCAGGAAATACGATCGGATTGATGCTATTGCCAAGGTCTGTACCGGGCTGGTCTTTGCAACCTGGATCATATTGAGTGGTGCGGTACTGTTTTCGGGCAGGCCATTGCTGGGTATTTACACCAACAACCCTGAGGTTATCGAACTGGGCATGGTGCGGATGCGGATCATGATGGCACTGTATTTTACCTGCGGCATCATGAATGTCTTCCCTGGCCTGACAAGAGGGATGGGCTATTCGGTACTGCCGATGCTTTCTACATTGGTGGGGGCCTGCCTTCTGCGTATTGTCTGGCTGATGACAGTGTTTAAATGGTATCCTACCATCCCTGTCCTTTATGCCTGTTACCCGGTTACCTGGACACTTGCCGGTTTGGGGCAGGTTGCAAGCTTTTTCTACGCCAGGCGTCAGGTGCGCAAGAAAGCAGCCCTGGAAGGGGAGTTTGCTCCCAGCCTGAGCGTGTCAGTTTAATAAGTCTAGGAAGGCCGGCATCATCGTGAATGCCGGTTTTTCATTTTTGCTTGAGCGATAGCAAAATATGTTGAATTCATCCAATCATGATAGGATATGCGTAGAAATTTGCTATTTCTAAACACTATAATAAACTTAAGCCAAGTGTTTTCGTTTTTTTAACGTATGCTGTTCCATGCCACAATTCAAGGAGGGTAAATATGAACGGGAAACTGAAACCGGCCCAGGTTTTGTTTACGATAATGATTATCCTGGTGTGGCTTGCCGGCAGCAGTACGTTTGTTCACGGCGCTGATTTGACATCGGGTGATGCGGCCATTATTGAACAGGCTGTGCTGCAGCTTGCGAGCAATAATTATGAAGTGAAACAGAAAGCTCTGGCCACTTTAAGTGATTTTGGAGAGGCGGCTTTTCCCCATATGCTCAAGGTGATGCAGAAAAACCGGGGAGAGAATATATTCATCGGTTATGAATTGGCAGCATATGCTGAGCAGTACGGTGAAGCTGGAATCCCGATTATCGCACTTGCCTTAAGCGATCCTAATCCTAATACGCGGCAAAGAGCGGCAAGGGCAGCTTTTACTTTGGGGCAAAAAGCTGCTGAGCTTACCGATGAGCTGATCAAGTTGGCTGCTGATCCTTTGGAGACAAGCGGTGTCCGTACGCAAGCTATTGATGCGCTGCGGGTGATAGGGATAGTCAATGATGAGATCAAACAAGGTTTAGCCTTGGCCCTTGCAGTTGACGCTGCGCTTGCCTGGCGGGCGAACCAGGCACTCACCGCCCTCGATGTGGATTTTGGCGAAGTTGTCATGATCTTGTTCGATGAATTGGCCAAGGGGCACAGCACTTACCAGATCATCAACGCAATAGCAGGCAATCTACATAAGGCTGCCGATCCCGTTGGAGTGCTGCGCCAGGCACTACTGCAGCCTTCTCAAACTCTGGAGCACAATTTGTGGCTGCTGATTGACAACCTGTTTCCACGAATGGCTGGTTCAGCCCGGGATATTGCCCAAATTCTGGTGCAGATCGCCGAAACGAGGGCAGGTGCTTTGAAAGAACAGGCGATTTATGCCCTCGGCGAACTGACACAGTATGACCAAAGCATCGTTTCCGTCCTGTTAGAGAAGGTTGAGGGCTTGAAGGTAACGGAACCAGATTACCTCTTGTTTGTGCTGGCTTTGGAAAAAGCCCCGGCGGATCAACCGGAAGCGGCCCAGTTTTTTGTGAATCTGCTGCAGAACACCGATCCAAAATCTGCAGGTTCCGAGCAGCTGTTTTCGGCAGCCGCCCGCTATCTGGAGCACTGTACAGATATTTCTGAACAGGACGTCCTTTCATTGCTGCCCTACCTGGGCGCTGTTGATGAGGCTGTTATGTGGCGGTTTAGCCCCGTCTTCTACGCAGCCGCCGCTAAGTCTGATTCGGTTTTGGAAGCACTGAAAAAATTGTCTAGTGAGCAGTCGAAGCTGCAGGGTTTTACCATGGCGATTATCCGCGCTCTGGATGACACCACAAGCCGCGGGGCTGCCGAACCAGTCACTCTGGCGGCCAAAGTACCGGCTTTCCCAGGCGCCGAAGGATATGGCAAATACACTGTGGGCGGCAGAGGCGGGCAAGTTTATGTCGTCACCAACCTAAACGACAGCGGCCCCGGCAGCCTCCGGGCAGCAGTCCAGGCTTCCGGGCCAAGGACCGTGGTATTTGCCGTATCCGGGACTATCATGCTGAAATCAGCGCTGGATATCAGCAACCCATATATTACCATTGCCGGCCAAACAGCCCCCGGCGAGGGGATAACCATAGCTGGGGCACCGGTGAACATCCGGACCCATCAGGTTATTATCCGGTATGTGAGAATCCGCTTGGGTGATTACCACAACTTCGAGTCGGATGCATTGGGGGGCAGGGGCGTCTCCGATGTGATCATTGACCATGTGTCCGCCAGCTGGTCGGTTGATGAATGCGTCAGCTTCTATGAAGTGAACAATGTGACGGTGCAGTGGTCGTTTATCACTGAAAGCCTCAGGGGTTCGCTGCATGCCAAAGGCAATCACGGTTATGGAGGAATCTGGGGCGGGCATGGATCGTTTCACCACAATCTGCTGGCGCACCACTCAAGCCGCAACCCGCGGCTGGGCACCCAGACCGAGAAGGCCTTGGATGTCCGCAATAATGTGATCTACAACTGGGGCTTCAACAGCACATATGGCGGTGAAAACGGCCTGGTCAACCTTGTAGCCAATTACTACAAGCCCGGGCCCGGCACTAACCGCGGCAGTGTCCATCACCGCATTGTCGAGATATCCAATGGCGGTAAATGGTATATAGCAGACAACTATATGCACGGCTACCCAGCTGTTACGGCAGACAACTGGGCAGGGGGTGTGCAGCCAAGGCTGGACCGTCCAGAAGCTGTCAGGCATTACACTGAGTTTCCCATTCCGTATGTAACGACCCACACTGCCGAAGAAGCGTATGAACTGGTATTGGCGGATGCGGGGGTTACCTTGCCGGCCCGCGATGCGATCGACAAACGGATTGTGGAAGAGGTAAGAAACGGCACTGTTACCTACGGCGGCCTGGTTACCGGTTTGGACAGTGGAATCATTGATTCCCAGGATGATGTGGGCGGCCTTGTCTTCCTGAGAAGCTTCAGGATGCCTCTGGACAGCGATCTCGATGGCATCCCCGATTGGTGGGTGATCAAGCAGGGACTTAACCCTGATGGAGGCCTGGATCAAGCCGGTGATTTGGACGGCGATGGCTACACCAATATCGAGGAGTACCTCAACGGCACAGATCCTCTGAAGATTGACACGGAAGAGGTAGAACAGGCTGTGGCCTTGTTGGTGCAGCAGTTGGTGGCAGCAGACTACGCCGAACGGGCGTATGCCGAAAACACGCTGCAAGCTCTGGACGAGGCTGCACTGCCGGCTTTCGAAAGCGTACTGCGCAACCTTGATTCGGAAACCAGCGTTCTCAGAGGGACAGCGGCCCGGTTTTTAAGCCGGATCAAGAGCCCGAAGGCGGTATCCATACTGCTTTTTGCGGCGGCCAATGATCACGACAGCTTTACCAAGGTCAATGCCATCGGCAGTTTGGCAAAGATCGGCACAGCCACTCCGGAAGTGCTGGATGTGATTTACAACGCCCTGCAGGATCCGGATGAAGATGTGTGGGTTGCAGCAGCCAACGCCTTGGGTGAGTTTGGCCCGGCTGCTGCCAGCTATGGCATGGATCTGCTGTTGCTGTCGTTTACAAGTAATGTCAGGGCAGCATGGGCGTGCCGCCTGGCTGCAGGCAAAGTGATGCCTGGAATCCTGTCGTTCGGTGATGAGGTGATGGAGGAGATTATCAGCCGGCTGCCTACCGGAGAGTGGCAGGATTTGGCTGTAAGTGCTTTAGCCCGAAATGCCGCCAAGACTCTGCCTAGGATTCTGGAGATTGTCTTCGATCCGGGCCAACAGCTGGCATACAGGGTTCCAGCGCTGCAGGTACTGGAACGTGCAGGAATGCTGGCCCAGGATGTCGTCGAGAAGCTGATCGCGCTTGCTTTGGATGACGAGGAATCACTGCTGGTCAAAATTGGTGCCATCAATGTTCTGGCTGTCCAGGATTCATCGAAGTATGGGGAACTCAAGGGTGAGATGGAGGGAATAATCGATATCAATCCGTTAAAGCACTATGTCTGCAACGGCCGGATTCCGATTCAGGTGGGGAATTTTGCCGCTACTGATCGTCAGAATGTGCTAGTCCGGGCTGTGATTGGCTTCCCGGCCGAATACAAGATCGGGGGCAGTGGTGATTTCACTGTTGAGGACCAATTTGGGCATCCGGTCTATTTCGAAATGAAACCGATGAGTTATTGGGATTCAGGCTCCAAGCACGTGCGCACTGCCGAAATTACCTTCTATCCCAATCTGGCGGCACAGGAGCAAGCGGTGTTTTTCGTCAACCTCAATGCGAAGAATGCCGGGGTGGTGAAACCGGGCCGTGTCGATACCGCCGGCCAGGTGCGAATAAGAATCCCTGAGGCGGGGTTGGAGGTTATTTCAACACCGAGACTGGACAGAGGGGAACGCTGGATGCCGCAGCTGGTAGTAGCAAAGGACGGATCTGGCAATTTTATGTCAGTACAAGATGCGATTGATGCAGTGCCCGGGTTTAACGAAAACCGGGTGATCATCTATGTCACCGAAGGCTTTTACCATGAGAAAATCATCATCCCGGTGGACAAGAACAGGATAACCCTTATTGGAGCGAATCGCGATACCACGATATTAAATTTCAACGAGACACCTTATGTGCAGTACTCAAGCGATGCCCAGTACCGGATTTCCAATGCGAGTACCGCAGTCCTCAGCAATGACTTTACGGCAGAAAACATCACCTTTCAAAACTCATCCCCCCAAGGTGAAGGGCAAGCCCTGGCTGTTGATCTGCGCGGGGACCGGATGGTGTTCACAAACTGCAGATTTGTTTCGCATCAGGATACGGTGTACTGCAATACGCAAGGCCGGCTGTATTTCTATCAATGCCATATTGAAGGCGATGTAGACTATATCTATGGCCCGGCCACAGCCGTATTCGAAGATTGCGATATTGTCAATGTGCGCAAGACCGGCGGTTATGTCACTGCAGCTTCCACTCCTGAGGACAAAGAGTTTGGCCTGGTGTTCATCAATTCCAGGATTATCGGGGATGTTAACCCCGGCACAGTGTGGTTGGGCAGGCCGTGGCGGCAGTTTGCCCATGTAGCTTATATCAACTGCTACATGTCTGAGGTTGTGCAGCGCACCGGATGGCACAATTGGGGCAAACCTGACTATGAAAAGACTGCCCGCTACGAGGAGTACAACAGCTATGGCCCGGGGGCCAATCCCACGGGAAGAGTCCCTTGGAGCCGGCAGCTGACAGATGAGGAAGCAAGCCGCTACACTGCGGAGAATATTTTGAAAGGCGATGACGGCTGGAATCCGAAACGGTAAGCGAGCCAGATCAGAGGGTGAAGAGAGGGCTGTTCCGGCCCTTCTTTTTTCGTAGCTTATACGGGCTTCTGGAGACAGCCTACGCAAAGCCGCTGCTCAACTTGGGTACAAACCGCGAACATATAAAAACAGACGGGAGGAAAA
The DNA here is from genome assembly GCA_012520795.1 of Bacillota bacterium. GTDB lineage: Bacteria > Bacillota > Limnochordia > Darwinibacteriales > DTU012 > DTU012. Next base: position 2,410 of record JAAYNP010000019.1, on the reverse strand, counting down.
CGCCAGAAGGAATATTGGAATGATCCTGGCTGGCTATGAGATTGATGAGCGGTTAGTGAAACGGATTAAAGCGAATAACCTTCCCATGGTCCTTTATCGGTGTGAATAATTTGAAAAGAGGATTTTATTGGCTGATTAGCTAATACATTATATAAAAAGCAGGTTGTTGCCTTGACAGCACGTAGTGCCCAGTTTTGTACATGATTGGAGGACGGTTGTATGTTTCGCAAGATATTGGTTGAATTTGCCGCTCCAATATTAAAGTGTAAAAAAGCGGGGGACGTCTTGTTTATCATCCTGGGTAAACAGATCGCCAAGGTGGATGCTGAATCTGGACGTGTCATTCAAAGCAATGCTGTCTTTCCTCAGGACAGCCGGACCAGGGATTTGGTGATCGATGAAGATGTGATCTATTGCGAGGATTTCTACAGGCTGCACAAGGTTGATTTGGCGACACTGGAAGTCGTTCAGACATGGGCTTTAGGCTCGGACTTGCGGTCAGATGTCTGTTCAGTCGGTTTCGATGATTCTAAGATCTATGCGTCAATCAGGAATGGTGCTTTTGCAGTTATTGATAAGGCTTCAGATGCGGTGAAGAAATATCCTGTATCCCAAACCAGCATTTGGGAAATGATCATCAGCGATTATATTTACGCAGGTAATGTTGCTGGAGAGTTATTGGTTATTGACAAAAAACGAATCTCTGTTGTTAAAAGCAAAGCTGTCCATAGGAAGAATTTGAAGAGCCTTTTACTGGATGGGGATCTTATCTACACTGCATCGCAGGATTTGTCAATTGCTAAAATTGACAGGAAAACACTGGACGTTATCCTGACAAAAAAACGCTGCCATCGGAAAATGTTTTATTTGGCAGGAATATGGGAGAATTGTCTTGTGACGGTGAGCCCGCCGTGTAATGAAATGAAAGTCTGGGATAAAAATGAATTGACGCTGATCAAGGAGATCTCCGGAGGGACGTGGGGTGCTTTTACCGATGGAGGTCTGCTGTATGAGATCATCGATAACAGAATTGTTTGTTCGAGGGTTGCTGATCTGGTAGACTGATACCAAAGGGAAGGCAGGCGTTTAAGCCTGCCTCAGCCTCGTAAATGTGGTTTCCACACCGCTGGTTTTAGATAGTCCACTCGTTGTGGATAACGCCCACCAGCTTCCAACTACCTTCGTACTGCTCGAAGACCAGACGGAGGCTTTTCCAGTCCATGCCTTCGTACTGGGGATCAAAGCCGGGGAAGTAGTATTCCACGATGACAGCATCCGGGTAGACTTCAAACTGGTTTTCCATCATGTTGCCGAAGCCTAGAACTTCGTTGTAGCCGATTTGCGGGGTATTGGCGAAGTCATGGGAATATACGAAGCGGTTGTAGTATTCGGCCGGTGTGAGGCGAATCTCCCAGCCAGTGCCGTCATAATAACCCCAGAGGTACTGGTTTTCGTCGTTAAAGAAGTCCCGCATTGCTTCTTGATTAAAGACAAGGTCCTGCTCGACAGATACATAGGTGTACGGAGTAAAACGCACGCCTTTGTCCGGATGAGCATTATCAGCTATGATTTCGGTGTCTTTGTCCCTGAGGGCGGCAATGACAGTGTCTGCGGTTTCCTTGATGGCTGTTTTGGCGATTTCGGTCAAGTCGAGCTCGAGAACGGCAGTCAGCTGCTCATCTGGGATCTCGGCCCCGCTATCCTGTGCGGCAGCCAAGACCCGGATTGCCGCAGTGTATTTGCCTGAGCGGAGTTTCTCGCCAACCTTGTTGGTCAAATCCCAAGCCTCCTGCCAGGTCAAAGTTTCGCCCGGCGTTAGATTTTTGAATACAAGTGCCATGGTAAAGAATCTGTCGTCTGAATAGCGGTAGACCTCTTCACCGGCTTCGTTCGTGATTATAATCTCATACTGCTGGCCCGAGCTGAAAAGAAGCCGTTTGGCAGCCGAGTGGTTGTTTGCGAAAGTAATGTTGAAGATTATCTGTCCATCCTTGAATTCATAATCTGCTGCTGCGGCAAAGGCACCGGGAGCCTGATTCACCGCAGACGGGTGTGATGCTGTCAGAAACAGTGCAGCGGCCAGTATGCCGATGCCGAGTATTCTTAACATGATTATCACCTTCCTACTATCACTATCCATCAAGCTCGGAAAAAGTTTATTGCATTATACCATGGGGGGAACGAAATGAAAAAGGTAAGTTGTGTAACAATGTCTGTTCAAATAGACGACATTGATTGGAGGGGTGACTGTGTACCAACTGTCTTTCTATGTGCCGGTAGACCATGCTGAGGAGGTCAAGGCTGCCTTGTACGCCAAAGGGGCGGGCAGGCTTGGCAGCTATGACTGCTGCGCCTGGCAAACGCTGGGAGTCGGGCAGTTCCGGCCGTTAAGCGGCAGCGACCCGTTCAT
>JAAYNP010000018.1 GCA_012520795.1 Bacillota bacterium | reverse complement strand
GGCTTGCCCTGATTTTCCGGGTGGCCAGCGGACTTAGGATGTAATTCTTTAGGAAAAGCTCCCTAAGAAATGTTTTGGATACCTTGATACCTTCATGTCGCTTCAGCAACTCTGCAAGATGAGTGAATTGCGTCGTAGGCAGCAGCTTTCTCCTTTCTCACTAGATTCACCTCGTACCATGTTTTGATTGAACGAGGTTGTTTTCTGGACCTGGGACATTTTCCCTCTTCTAGTTCAACTATCATTGTTGACAAAAGGTCAAAGGTGTTTTATACTAATGTTAAATGCAATCGATTTCGAAAAGTGAACGCCGGAACAATTGGCAATTATAGCGAATAATAGCAGATAAGCAGGTCGAAAGTGGCAAATAAGTCGAAAAGAAGGAGGTAGTTTGGACCGACAAACGCTTATTTATATGAGCAGACTTGCAATCGATAACGCAGGTTCGAAATGCAGGTTAATAATGCACTAATCAGACTGGCTGAACAGGGGAGACATCTCAAGATGAAAATCGCGATTCTTGGCGCTGGAGCAATGGGTTCTTTATTCGGGGGGTACCTTTCGCAGAAGAATGAGGTCTGTTTGATCGAGATCAACCAAGGCATCGTTGAGAAGATCAACCGGTATGGTGTAAAGATCCTGAGGAACGGGGAAGAACGTGTTCTGTACCCCAAAGCCACAGCCGATTCATCGGGCATCGGCTGCATGGATCTGGTAATCATCTTTGTGAAATCCATGCATACAAGAAACGCCTTGAGCCAGAACAAACACCTCATCGGCGGGGACACATATGTGATGACCCTGCAGAACGGTGCCGGCCATGAACAGGTCATAGCCGAGTTTGTCCCGCCGGAGCGGATCATCATCGGTACCACGGAACACAACAGTTCGATTGTGGAGCCGGGGTGCGTCCACCACGGCGGCGGTGGAAAGACCACTATCGGCCTCTGCCGGGGCGACAGCAGCGTGCTCCAGCCCATTGTCGATAGTTTTTCCGCCTGCGGCCTGCCGGCAGTTGTCACCGATGACGTGGAAAAGGCAGTCTGGAAAAAGCTGCTGATCAATATCTCCGCCAGCGTCCTCACCGCCGTCCTGCAGGTCAAGCTCGGGTATATCCTCTCCGACGAACATGCCTGGGCCATTGCCCAGACCCTGATCCGGGAAGCGGTGGCAGTGGCCAAGGCGAAAGGTATTGACCTGGACGCGGAGCAGTCAATCGCCGACGTCAAAGCGCTGCTCGCCGGGGCCAAGGACGGCTACACCTCGATTTTTGCCGACCTGCGGGACGGCCGCCGCAGCGAGGTCGACACGATAAACGGATATGTGGTCAGCCTGGCGAAAAAGCTTCAGGTGCCCGCCCCGTCCCATGAGTTTGTCGTCAACCTTGTCCATGCCCTGGAAGGCAAAAAGAAGCAGTAAACGCTGAAAGGAGCCTGTTTATGAGTGTGTACACTATGGGCAATCTCAGGATCATTGATTTAACGAAGTACATCGACCCCGACACGGAAAGCAGAAGATGCCGGCTGATGCGGTTCAACACAGGCGGGCCCATACCGGATTTCCACACCCACATAGACATCACCAGCCATTTGGGGACGCATGTGGAGTGCCCTTACCATCATCACGATGACTGGCCCGACGCAACCGAACTGCCTCTGACCAGCTTCTTCGGCCGGGCGGTCTACGCCTGTATCGAAACCCTGCCGCCCAACTCATACATCACCCCCGCCGCCGTGGAAACCGCCACCGAGGGCAAACTGAGGGAAGGCGACATCATCGTGCTCGACTCCCCGTACAAACTTCCGCCCTTTACGGAAAAAACCAACACCGACGCGGACAAGCGGCTGCTTGTCAACAGGGAGCTTGCGCTCTGGCTGCGGGACAGGAAGGTCAAGTGCGTGGGGTTCGGCGACGGTGTTTCCATCGAGAGCTGCAATGAAGATGTGGCTCCGTTCCATGATGTCCTGATGGCGGAGAACATCATCTTCCTGGAAGTCCTGAAGAATCTCGAGCATCTCACCGGGAAAGTGTTTTTCATGTCCTACACGCCTTTGTATATCAAAGGGCTCGATTCGTCGCCGGTGCGAGCTTACGCCATCGAAGGCCTGGCCGAGTTTTCATGAGTCAAGGGGGGATTGTGCAGACAAAAGCGCCTGATGTCCTGGCTGAAGCAATGAAAACCAAGGGGGAGGGTAAGTTTTGGAACAGAATAAGCGAGTGACGTTGAGAGAACTAGTAGCAAAAAAGCAGATCTTTGCACCATGCATCTGGGACTGCATGTCCGCAAAAGTGGCTGAATCCGTGGGATTCGAAGCGACACTGCTGTCGGGCGGCGCGCTGGCGACGGCTGTATGCGGCATGCCGGACATCGGCTTGATCACCGCCGACGATCTGGTCCGCCAGACGGAGTTTGTCACCCAGTTCTCGCCTTTGCCGTGCATCATCGACGCAGATGACGGTTACGGAGAAACTCCTCTGCATGCGTACCGGTTGACCAAACGCCTGGCCAACGCCGGGGCGATGGCCTTGACGGTTGACGATACCACAGGCTACCGCGGCTACAACCGCTGGGGTACGGGTTTTAGGGGTGGAAAACCGGACGGGACAATCGATCATCCGGTGATTTCCCAAAAAGCATGGCTTGCCAAGATGAAAGCCTGCCTTGAAGCGGTGGAAGGGACGGACTGCATGCTGATCGCCCGTACCGAGAGCAAGCTGAAATACGGGCTGGACGAAGCCATTGAACGCTGCATGCGTGCCCGGGAATTGGGTGCCGAAATGACGCTGATCATCGGGCTGTTGACTTTGGAAGAAGCGGAAAAAGTCGCCAAGTTCGACAAAGGGTGGAAGATGTGGCCGGATGTCATGTCCAGGAACGGCATGCCGGACGTGGAGCTGAAAGACATTGAAAAGCTCGGCTTCAACCTGGTCACCATGCATATTTTCGAAAAAGGCGCCATGTACGGCATGATTGATTTCGGCAGGCACACCATCCAGGATCAGAACACCGTCTACCATGATCAGTATGACATGGGCCTGCCGCAAGGCGACGCCGCCAAAAAGTTCATCGGTTCTGATTTCGCTCATTGGTTTGAGAAAGAGAAACGTTTTTGGGATGTTTAAAAAAACAGAACGGAGGAGAAAAAATGAGGAGGTTTGCAGTCAAATCGTTGGTTGCTGCGCTGCTGCTGTGCGCAGTGCTGTTTGGAAACGCGGCTCTGGTCTACGGCGCCCCGGTCAAGGGCGGTGTGCTCAAGATCGCCGCAACGATCACACCCACCACCTTCCTGTTCCACCAGGTCCGGGCTGTCCATGAAATCGCCCATGCCAGCCTTGTCCAGGAAACACTGATGCGGTACGACGAAAAAGGAGTCCCGCAGCCCTTCCTCCTGGAAGCTGTGGAAGGCATGCCCGAGCAGAACATCTGGCGACTGAAGGTGAGAAAGGGTGTCAAGTTCCACGACGGCAGTGATTTGAACGCTGAAGCCGTGGCCTGGAACCTGAACATCTACAAGGAAAAGGGCATTTTCTCCGCATCTTTCTATGCTGCAATGGACCGCGCCGAGGTGGTCGACGAGTACACCGTCGATGTGCATATGAACACCTGGGATAGTCTTTTCCCCTACACCTTAGCCCGTTCGTGCCTGATTGCTTCCAAACAGGCCTTTGACACCTACGGCGAAGACTACTTGAAGACAAATCCGGTGGGCACCGGCCCGTTCATCCTCAAGGAATACGAGCCGGATGTGAGGGAGTTCTATGTCAAGAACCCCAACTACTGGCAAGGTGAACCGTACCTGGACGGGGTTGAGTTCATCGTCTACGAGAACGAACTGGTCATGCAGGGCGCGATGGAGATCGGCGAACTGCACGGCATGGTCACGTCCAACTATCAATTGGCGAGCGACATGGCGAGAAGCCGGGTCGGCTACACCATCAACGGCGCCGCCGTGCCGACATCGGCCTACACACTCTGCTTCAACATGTCCGATCCGACCGATCCGTTCGCCGACGAGCTGGTGCGCAGGGCTGTAAGCTATGCGATCAACGCCGAAGAGATTGCCGATGCGCTGCTGTACGGCTACGGGGTCAAGTCCAACCAGTGGTGTGTGCCCCAGTCGGAATTCTTCAATACCGAGCTTGAAGGCCAGCCCTACAATATTCAGAAAGCGAAACAGCTGCTGGCCGAGGCCGGGTATCCCAACGGCTTCAAGACCATCCTCACCACTCAGTCCCAGACTCTGCTGACAGACATCTGCCAGGTCATCGCCGAGCAGCTGTCGGATATCGGGATTGAAGTGGAGATCAGGCCGATTCTTGGAGCCGGCTATGTCAACTACATCGGCGGCTGGGAGAAAGGCATGCTGCTGCACCCGATGGGCATGGAAAACGGAGCTGCTTCCCAGATTTCGGTTACCTTCGTCCAAGGCTTGGACTTTGCTCTGGGCGTGAACAGCTTCATCCATCCCGATGATCTGCATCAGATGATCAACCAAGCCCTGGTTTCCGACGAAGCCACATCTGTGAAGATGTTCAGAGACATTCAAAAGGTGATCTTTGACGACTACTGCTTCATGAAGACCATCGCCATCGGGCCGAACATCGGCATCATGAGGCCGGAAGTCAAAGGCCACGACTGGTGCAAGGTGCAGAACGCGATGCACAGCTTCCACACCACCTATATCGAGAAATAAGGCTGAAACGGTCTGCAAGTCTTGAATGTGCTGGTTGGCTGGCCGGAGGTTGACCAAACCTCCGGCCAGCCTTGAAAGATCCCGCGCCGAAAGGGGGCCGCAGGATGAGTGGCAACATGGCTGTTTACATTTTGAAAAGAATACTGATTGCCATATTGATCGTCTTCCTTGTTTCGGTTTTCGCCAAGGCACTGATGCATATGCTGCCGGGAGATCCGGTCAGGCTGGCCATGGGGTTCGAAGCAAAAGAAGAGGACGTCGAAGCTTTCCGCGTCAGGATGAATTTGGACAAACCCATCCACATGCAGTATATCCTCTGGGTCAAAGGCCTCTTTAAGGGTGACATGGGCTGGTCGGTGCTGTATGATCGGCCCAACCGCGACATATTTGCCGAACGGCTGCCGCGATCGATCGCCATCGGGCTGCCGGCGGTGATCATCTCGAGTGTGTTTGCCATCATTTTTGGGATCATCTGTGCGGTCAACCGCGGCAAATGGAGCGATCAGATCATCACTTTCCTGATGACCCTGGGGTTGGGGACACCTGTGTTCTGGCTCGGCATCTTCGGCATCTACATCTTTGCCATCCGTTTAAGGGTGCTGCCGATTCAAGGTTTCACCAGCCCATTCGTGAATTTTGGCGAATATGTGCGCAAAGCGATCCTGCCGGTGGCCTGCATGTCCATCCCCATGATCGCAGGAGTGGCCCGGCAGACCCGGACCAACATGCTGGATGCGATCAACCAGGATTATGTGCGGACGGCCAGGGCCTACGGGATCAGCGAACGGAAAATACAGATGAAATATGCCCTGAAAAACGCCCTGATTCCCGTGGTGACCATCATCGGGCTCCAGCTGAGGATTGTCATCGGCGGTTCGGTCTTGATCGAAAACGTGTTCAACATCCCCGGCATCGGCTCTCTTCTGGTGACGGCCATCAACAACCGCGACTACTTCGTCGTCCAGAACGCCGTGCTTCTGATTTCCATATTCACCGTCAGCGTCAATCTCCTTGTGGATATCCTCTATGGATTCATTGATCCGAAAATCCGGCTGGAGCGAAAGGGTGGCTGAGATGGTTCATGACGCGGCAGTTGCCAAGCACAACAGATTGTCCAAACGGCACAGCGGCCTGAGGGAAAAGTGCCATACCTTCTTCAAGCGGGGAATCCTGACCAAAATCTCATCGGCCTTGGTCATCATCTTCATTTTAATAGCTATTTTTTGCCCTTACCTGACGCCGTACACCCCCTATGAGCAGTCTTTGCGGAACAAGCTGAAACCGTGGTCGAAGGAGCACTGGCTGGGGACTGACAATCTGGGCAGAGATGTTTTGACCAGAGTCCTGTACGGAGCAAGAATATCGATTGTGACGGGTGTGCTCTCAAGCCTTTGGGCTGCCGTGGTCGGTGCCGCCCTGGGGCTTACTGCCGGTTATTCCCGAGGGTTTTTGGGCAGTTTCCTCATGCGCCTGACCGACGCGCATCTTTCCATTCCGCCGCTGATCCTGGTGATGGTGCTGGCGCCGATTTTCGGCCGGACGATACTCGGGATCAGCATCGTGATCGGCATTTCGGCCATACCCAGTTATGTGAGGATGGTCTACGGGCAAGTTTTGAGCCTGAGAGAGAACGACTATGTCACGGCAGCTTCGGTCATCGGCCAGAGCAACTTCAAGATCCTTTTGAAACACTTGCTGCCGAACTGCATCCCGGTTGTGATTGTCATGTTCACTTCCAATGTGAGCACGGCAATCACGATTGAAGCAAACCTGGCGTACATCGGCATCGGCATCCGCCCACCCACGCCGGCCTGGGGAGTGATGATTTCGGAAGGGTACAATTACCTGGTCTCCTATCCACATCTGGCCATCGCACCGGGTATAATGCTGATGCTTTTGATCATCTCGCTTAATGTGGTCGGCGACGGGATCCGCGACGTGATCGATCCCAGGTTGAGGGGGAAGCTGTAAATGGGCGAACGGATTCTGGAAGTGAGAAATCTCTGCACATCGTTTTTCACCCACGAGGGAGAAGTAAAAGCCGTCAACGATGTTTCGTTCCACATCGATGAACAGGAGATTGTGGCGTTTGTAGGCGAAAGCGGCTGCGGCAAGACTGTCACACAGCTGTCTCTGCTGCAGATCGTGCCGGCGCCTCCCGGCAAAATCACCGGCGGCGAGGTCTTCTTTAAAGGCCGGGATCTGCTGCAGCATAAGCCCAATTCACCGGAAATGCGTTCAGTGCGGGGCGCCGGTATCGCCATGATCTTTCAGGAACCGATGACTTCGCTGAACCCAGTCTTCACTGTTGGACATCAGCTGACGGACATCATCATGCTGCACAGGAAAGTCGGCCACAAAGAAGCTTGGGAGATGGGGATCGAGGCGCTCCGGAGCGTCGAGATTCCGGAGCCGGAAGTGCGGATGAGGAACTATCCCTTCGAACTGAGCGGCGGCATGCGCCAGAGAGTGATGATCGCGATGGCCGTCTACTGCAACCCGGATATTATCATCGCCGATGAACCGACCACGGCTCTTGATGTCACCACCCAGGCCCAGGTGCTGGAACTGCTTGTCTCTTTGGTCAAACAGCACAGGAAATCGCTGATCATCGTCACCCACAATCTGGGCGTCGTGACCAGGTACGTTGACCGGATTTATGTGATGTACGCCGGCCGGATCATTGAGTCGGGAAGCACGGAAGAGATCATGACAAAGCCAAGGCACCCGTACACCATCGGGCTGTTGAACTCCGTGCCCAAGATCGAAAAGGAGCGCAGCGAAAAACTGATCCCGATCAAAGGCGCACCGCCGTGGTTGATCGACATGGACCCAAGGTGCACGTTTTTGCCGCGGTGCTCCTATGCTTGTGAAGTTTGTGAGACCAAAGAGTTTCCCAAGCTGCGCCGGCTGGGCGAAAGCGATCATTTTATAGCCTGCCACCGCGATATCGCAGGCAGTATTACAGGGAGTACTACAGGCCGGCTTGACAGTGCAGGCCGGCATGATTTGGGAGGCGAAGCGCATGGCTGAGACCGTCAGGGAAAACCCGCTCTTGAAAGTGGAGCAGCTGAAAATGTACTTTCCCCTCACCAAAGGACTGCTGTCCAAAACCTACTCTTGGGTAAAAGCTGTGGACGGAATCAGCTTTGAGATCTACCCGAACGAGACATTTGGCTTGGTTGGGGAAAGCGGGTGCGGCAAAAGCACGACAGGCAAGTGTGCGATCCGGGTCCTGCAGCCGACGGAAGGCAGGGTTGTCTACAAAGGGCGGGATATCGCGGGGCTGTCCAAATCGATGCTCAAGCCGTACCGCCGCGAACTGCAGCTGATCTTTCAGGATCCCTACGGTTCGCTCAACCCGCGGCAGTCGGTGTTTTCCATATTGAAGGAAGCAGTTGTCCTGGACCGCGAACGCCACACAGCGGTGGAAGCGAATGAGCGGGTGGACGAACTGCTGACGCTGGTCGGGCTCGATCCGGATATGAAAAGCAGGTATCCCCATGAAATGAGCGGCGGGCAGCGGCAGCGGCTGGGTATCGCCAGGGCCCTTGCCTGCAACCCCAAGCTTGTCGTCTGTGATGAGCCGGTGTCGGCGCTGGACGTGTCGATTCAAGCCCAGATCGTGAATTTGTTCAGAGAGCTTCAGGCCAAGCTTGGGCTGACATATCTGTTTATCGCCCACGATCTGGCGGTGGTCCGCCATATGGCAGACCGGATCGCCATCATGTATCTCGGCAAGATCGTGGAAGTGATCGACTCTGACCACATTTTCCGGGAAGCGCTGCATCCTTATACGGTGGCCTTGCTTTCCGCCCTGCCCACCACGGATTATTACCAGGAGCGGAAACGGAGCCGGATCATTCTTGAGGGGGAGGTTCCCAGCCCGGTCAACAAGCCTGCGGGTTGTGCGTTTCATCCCCGGTGCAAATATGCGACTGAAACATGCAGGCAGGTATCACCCGGGCTGAGAAACGTCGGCCGCAACCACTGCGTGGCGTGCCATAATGTCGCAGTTTAGAACAGAGCGAGGGTGGTCCGATGCATAATGACGAGCGAAAGATCGTGCTTGCCATCTTTGCGGTTGCCATAAACTCGATGGCGGCCATGAACATAACTCCGGCGCTTGCTCAAATTTCCCAGGCCTATCAAAACACAGCCAAAGAAACGATTCAGCTTTTGATCACCGTACCATCGTTCGCAGTTGTCTTTGCGTCGCTATGTGCAAGTTACGCTGCCAACCGCCTTACCGCCAAGAAAGCGATTCTGTTCGGTTCACTGGTATTTACTTTCGCCGGTACAGTACCTACTTTTGTGGAAAACTTCACTGTGCTGATGATGTCACGCGTTTTGGTAGGCTTGGGAATTGGTATTATGATGCCGCTGGTGACAACGATTGTCTTTGACTTTTTTACTGATCCAACCAAACGGAACACGATCATGGGCTGGCAGGGCAGTGCCGCCGGAGCCGGCAATGTTGCCAGCTCTCTTCTGGCGGGGTGGCTGGGCACTTACAGCTACAAGGCGGTCTTTTTGGTTCACCTCCTGGGGCTGGCCACTTTTTTCGGCGTCCTGTTCAATCTGCCCGACACACCGCGTCGCTCCAGGGGCGGCTCTCATTCTGAATCAGGGTTGGCTGAAAAGCACCGGCCGCGGCCGTCGCTCAAATCCGCTGCGTGGCTGGTGGTTTCGTTTGTTTATACGACATTTGTACACTGCTTTGCCACCAATCTTTCCATGCGTGTTGAGGAAGGCGGCATCGGCAATTCCATGGTTGCGGGCATGGCCGTGTCAATGTTCGCGGTTGGGTCCATGACATGCGGTTTGTTCTACGGAAGGCTGGCAAAAGCGACCAAGAGCTATACTTTTTCGTTGGGGGTGTTTTTGTCTGCGTTTGGCCTGTATGCGCTGGCCGCGGCCGGGGCGCCCGCAACTGTGTATTTGGCGGGCTTTTGTGTGGGTTTTGGGCTAGGCATGGTCATGCCTGTCGTTGTCACCAAAGTGGTGACGGGATCGGCGGCCCGGATCAAAACCTTGGTCATCAGCCTTCACACCGCCACGAACAATTTGGCTTTAAGCGCGGCACCGTTGCTGGTGTCGGGGGTGTCGTCAGTGTTTGTCGGAAACAGCATCGCAGGCAGGTATTATGTATGCAGCTTTATCTTGCTGGCTGTGGCTGCTTCCGGTTTCGTGAGCGCGGTCAGAGGTACAGTCAGAGCTGTTATTTACCACAAGGGGAGGAGCAGGCTATGATAAGAAGGTCAGAGGAAAGGAACGTGGAAACCAAAGCTAATCTGTTTTGCGGCCTTGGCGAGGTCACTGTGCGGCATCTGCTCAACGGGCCGGATGAGATGTACGGCAAGGGGCGGGTCTTTGCCCACACCACGCTTGCGCCGGGGAGTTCCATCGGTTTTCACATGCATGAGAATGAATGTGAAGTTTACTATATCTACCGGGGGACGGCCGAGTTTGACGACAACGGCGAGGTAACGGTTTTATACGCCGGGGATGTGGCGGTTACAAGAGCGGGCGAAGGCCACGGCATCAATAACATCGGCGTGGAGTCGCTGGAGATCATTGCGTTGATTTTGTACAGGTGAAGCAGACTGCGAAAAAGCCCCTGGCTGAGTTCAGGGGTTTTGCGCACCCAGTTTTAGGAGGGGGTACAAAATGGTACGTTACATCACAGTATATTTATGGCTTAACATTCTATAAATCAGCAAAAATCACAGAAAAATGTTTAAACGAAAGAAGGAGTTTTGAATTTTGTATCTAATCGTATCGCTGATGCCGGGTTTCCCGCGGGGAATGCATGCACCGGCAGTACGGTAGTACACAAGGGAGACGGATAAAGAGCGCTACCGTACCAAGAAGCGATACCCGACCTTCTTAATAAAAGAGAGGCACCACTCTCGAGGGACGGACTGCAGGGCGGGTATTGCTTTTGTTCGGACCCAAGTCAAATAGGCATTGCATTTCAATCTACATAAGGTTCCCAAGCCGGGTCAAAATTCGCCGGCTCCAAGTACAAACTTTGTGTCAAGCGCTCCAAGTCCACCTGCGGCTCTTTCCCATAAAAATGATAGTCACAGAAATCCAGCAGATAGACCAAATCTCCGTCAGTGATCATGTGCCCTTCCCGGTGCAGCAGGATGGCAATGTGATCGCGAATGCCCAGACAATCAAAGACCTTTCTGGCGGCCAGATACGTGAAGAACATCCCCGGAGGGTTGGTCCAGTCTTCATAGAGGTAAGACCCGGTGATGAACAGGTACCTGCCCGGATCGGCGCACAAAGCCGCCAGCAAATGCTGATCAAAAGGTAGATAGTTGACATGCTTGAATTTTAGGAAGTTGTCGTTGAACCAGTGCCGTTCCGCAGAAGACTGGAGGCTGCCCAGCGGTTCATTTTGCGTCATCTTGTACGGCGCGTCAACCCCGATGGCCGAGTAGTCATAGGTCTTGCCTTCCGAGACATAGCGGAAAGCGGCCATCCCTCCCGCACCGGAGCAAGCGGGCACCGTCACTTTGATGCGCTGATCGAATGCCCCGGCCACTGCCGCTGCTTTGCCCCAGCGGGAAACACCTGCGGCGATGCTGTGCTCGGGATTGATATTCAGCTGATCCCCGACTCCATTTTCCAAAGCGTCGATCACTTTGCTCGCACCCCAGGCCCAGGCCATGAGGGCGCCTGTCTGCTCTTCCCATGTCTTTCCATACGGATACAGTTCATAGAACACTCCTGCACGGGACAGATTGTCCGCCGCGATTGGCTGCGTGTTCACCGTGATTACAGCGTATCCCCGCTCGTTGGCTTGCCGCACTTGGGCAAACCACATGAAAGCGATGATCACGGGATATCCATTTTCAGGCATTGGCACTTGATTTGGATCGGGCACGCTGAAGTTCACTGGGAAACTGACCTGCTTTCCGTCTCTTGCAACGGTGATGTTCAATGTGTTTCCGTCAATACTCCAGCCAACCTTCTCCCGCGAAGCGTCAGGCCACACGCCGTACATATAATACTGGTACAGCCTGCGCAGCTCCTCGGCCTGGGCCGGCCAGTCCGCCGGCGATTCCACTCTGCGCCCGTCAAAAAAAGTGAGCGGGTCAGGCATTTCCGCATTATACGGCAGGTCTTCAACTCTGGGGAAACTGCTTACATCAAACACAGCCAACACCTCGCTTGTGAAGATGAGGGATACCGCAAGCATCACAGCAAAAGCCAGCGGCAGAACTATCCTCGCACGCATGCGCACCACCTCTAAGTGTATTATTATCAACCAGGGGGCAGGATCCCTTTCCACGCAGTCACAACGCCTGATGCATCGATGGATGGATCGGTTAATACAGTGACTCCACGCTCAATTAGGGTTTGGATGACCTCCATGTCTTCTGACCCAGGAGATAGATCTAGATTGTTATAACCTCAGAAAACACACCGATGCTGCCGCTGCCTCGGCATTTCTGAACCCTCCCTGTAAATTATCCTAGTTCCGCCATTACTATCACTACTGTTGCAGGGCACCACTCAGGTACGCCCCAGAAACAAGCTTATATCTATATTAAGATATTCCGCTCAAAATCCTTCTCGGCATGTGCTTGTGTAGGATAGATGCTTAAGGTGTCCCAGTGAAATCCCGCACACTAATTAGTTGTTCTTAAAGGATTATTTATTTACTTGTCGAAACATCAACTATTGAGGTTAATATCGTTACACTTTTCGATAATTGTTCTTAGCAGAGTAGTGAGAAATAGGAGGTGGTTGCGGCACATTTTTGCTTGGAGTATAGCATTGGAATGGGCTTGTTTATTAAGTATCGAATATGAAGGGAGAATTTCTATGAAACGTAAACATATCTTTTGGATACTTGTGATTGTCTTTTTGGTAGGCGTTTATGGTGTTGCCATGTCGGCAGAAGTGACTAATGTAGTAGTTCGGCCAGGTTGGGCGCCTGATGCTC
>JAAYNP010000017.1 GCA_012520795.1 Bacillota bacterium | reverse complement strand
ATATGCAAACCTGCCTGGTTCATGATGGCAAACAACCCTACCGTTTTCAAAGTGACGGTTTTTCCTCCCGTGTTCGGCCCGGTGATAACCAAAATGTAAGCCTGGCCTTCCAACCAAAAATCGATCGGCACTACTTCCACTGTCAGCAAAGGGTGGCGCCCTTGTTTGATTAAGACTTTCCCTTCCTGATTGATCCTCGCAGCTGTACTCCTGGTTTGCCTGCTGTATTTGCCCATGGCAAAGACGAGATCCAACCTGGCCAAGGCATCCAGCGTCTGCCGCAGTTGTTCAGCATATGGAGCTGCCATACTGCTGAGCTCACTCAAGATCCGCTCGATTTCCCTCTGCTCGTCCTGCAAGGCAATCCTCAGTTCGTTGTTCAAATCCACCACTGCCTGCGGCTCTACAAAGACGGTGGCGCCGCTGGCAGACTGGTCATGGACAATACCGCCAAAAACCGAGCGGTGCTCCTGTCTTACAGGCACGACATAGCGCCCGTTGCGAATCGTAACAATGCTTTCCTGCAGGAGTTTCTGGTTGCTGTTTGAATGAATGATGCTGTTCAACTTTTCCCGAACTCTTGCTTCCAGGCTGCGGATTTTTTGGCGGACAGCCTTGAGTTTTGGTGAAGCACTATCTTTTACCTGACCTTCATCATCGAGGCAGCGGTTGATTTCTGCCGCCAGTTCAGGCAAATAGGCAAGCTGATCGCGAAAACGCTGAAAAACCTCCACTTCGCCCAAGTAACGGCGCATATTGCCGGCACAGTCCAAGACACCGGCAAGCTTGAGCAGTTCCTGGCCGTCCAGAATGCCGCCGACGGCTGCCCGTTGAAGGATCGACGTAACATCGGTGGCTCCGCCAAACGGGGGTGTGCCCTGTTTCCACAGCATGGCCACACTCTGAGTAGTCAACTCCTGACGGGCCTTGACTTCGTCAGGAACACTCGAAGGCTGAAGTTCCAGCGCCAGTTGTTTGCCCAATGAAAAGCTGGCGAACTGTGCTACTTGGTGCTTTATTTTATCCCATTCCAGGACACGAAGACTTCTCTGATCCATAACTCACCCGCTTCACTGCATTTTCCGTACTCATTTTTCGAAATGCGTTTTTACATCAACCCTGCTTTTTGGTAGTAATCGACAATACCATAGAAAATTCCTTTGGCGGCAGCCGTACGATACCATGGTTGGACCAGCAGCTGTGCCTCTCGCTTGTTGCTTAAGAATCCCACCTCTATTAATGCCGACGGCATGCTGGCATTGCGCAGCACGTAAAAATTGCCCCGTTTAACGCCGATATTGCGGCTGCCCAAATAACTCACCAGCTGTTTCTGGATAGAGTCGGCCAGCAGCCAATCATGGGCATGATAGTAATAGGATGTAGTGCCGCTGATATTGCTGTTGCCGTTCCAGTCGTTGTGAATACTCACAAAAATCTCAGAGTTGTTGTGGTTGGCGATGGCTGTCCTGGCTGCCAGCTGCCCGTTTGTCCGATTGGCATACGATGTGCCCTGAGCCGGGTTCACATTTGTTTTGCGGGTCATGATCACTTTAGCCCCTGCATCTTCCAGCATCGCTTTTAACTCCCAGGCAATCGCCAGCGCATTTTCTGCCTCCGTAGAGTAACCCAGTCCTATCGTACCGGGATCTGCTCCGCCGTGGCCCGGATCCAGAACAATCACTCTTCCCTGCAGAACCTGCCTGCTGTCGGATGAGGGGGGCGCAACAGCGGGCGATCGGTTTTGGCCTGCAGGCTGTCCTCCGGAAATACCGGATACAAAAAAGAAGACCAGCATCAACAGGGTGGTCCATATGTTGGCGTATAGGACAACTGTGTGCTTGCCTGATTTTGCTTGCGCCACCTGCAGCTCCCCCTTAACCGACTTGCTCAGTTAAGGTATTCACTGTCCAACAGCTACATCCTTCAAGCAAGATAAGGTGCATCTTCCTCATCCCGCCAAAGATGGGAAAAACCCGCCGCTGGTGGCGGGCTGTTCAATTCGCTTCCTTCGTCATCCAGGTTAATCTGGGGAAACATCCAGCCAGGCTTGGCCCAGTCTTCCGGCCAGGCTCGTTCCAAGCCCATCCGCAGATGCGGCCAAAGCAAATCAACCTGCCGGACAACAAGTGAATCTGCCAACACTCCTTCCACCGCGGCAACGTTGAGAGAATGCAGGATCACGACTGCCGCCGTTACAAGGACTATTACCTTCACAGTACCAAATGTGGCGCCCAGAATCCCATCGATTAAAGCCAACGGTGTGAAACGAACCGCCTTGGACCAGATAAACCCCAAAAACATGGCGATCATGCTGATTCCTACAGCCAAAATCACGAACGCAATTAACTGAGCCTGCCACTCAATCAACGGATAGCTTACCATCAACCACAGCGACAGACCCTCGTACCGGTGAAAAGCGACTGCTACCGCCAGCAATACGCCGAACAGACTGAAAACCTCTCTGATAATCCCACGCCGAAACCCACGCCAGATGGCAACGGCGCATATCACCATGATCACAAGATCAATCCACTTGCCAGCCATCTTAACCCCTCTTTCTAGTTGGCTTCTTCCATAATCTTGAGAAGCTCCTGGTATTCGGCTTTCACCCTTTGCAGTTCATCGGCAAGGTTGATTGCTGCCAAAATTGCCATGCGATGTCGAGTGAGATTGGGACTCTTCTGCTGTACTGCGCGAAATCTCTCATCGACTATTCTGCCAAGTTCCAAGATGTATTCGGCCGAAGCATTGCCTCTAATTAGATGTTCTTCTCCGGCAATCTGCACCTTGACTACGGTACTTTTTGCATCAGTCACAAATCTCACCTTCTTACCCATTCTTTCACATATTCTTAACTTCGCCTCACTGCACGGATTTCCTTCTAGCGTAATTTAGCATCGAATTTATTCTTAAGTGCTTGATACATATGATTGAGCTGATCGTTTACCTCCTCATCTGTTAGGCTGCGATCCGCCTGGAAGATGAATGAAAAGGCAACGCTCTTCTGGCCTTCGGCAATCTGCCGGCCTTGATAAACGTCAAAGATTTCGATCGACTGCAGCATACTGCCGCCGGCCTGCTTCAATTCCTCGATCAAAAGCCCGACTGGAATATCTTCTGATACGAGCAAAGCCAGGTCCCGATCAACAGATGGGTACTTGGGCAGCACCTGGAATTCCGGAACAGGCTTTTCAGCTTGGAACAAGTGATCCAGTGAGACTTCCGCCAGATAAACCCTTCCCGGCAGCCGGTAGTTCTTCTGAATCTCAGGATGCACTTCACCCATGACTGCAATAACCCGGCCGCCTGCCGCAATCCAGCTTTGACGCCCAGGATGAAAGATTGGCAGTGTACCCCTCTCCCACACCAATTCATGGGCAAAGCCGGATAGGACAAGCTCAACCAATCCTTTAAGATCGTAGAAGTCATAGGCCTGCGGCTCCAAGCTCCAATGGAGTGGAATACGCTCACCGGCCAGCAGCAATGCCAGCCTTTTTTCTTCCACCGGCCGCTTTTGCAGCGGCAGTTCCTCCGCCAGGTAGACAGATCCTACTTCGAACAGGCTCAAGTCTTGCTGCTGGCGGCTGAAATTATAGGCGGCACATTCTAAAAGACTTGGCATTAGAGTTGTCCGCATTACCGCATGCTCTTCAGTCAAGGGATTAGCCAAGGCAATCATCTTGGACAGTTCTGGAATTTGATCCAATCCACTCTGAACCAGACTTTGGCGGTTGACAAACGCATAGGTCACAATCTCGCTTAAGCCTGCTCCCACCAGTTTCGCCTTGATCTGGTCGATTAAGGTTAGGTCGCGACCTTCACCGCCGGCACAGCCCTTGTCCCCTGGCAGTGTCACGGGAATCTTGTCATAGCCCCAAAACCTGGCGATCTCCTCAATTAGATCGCACTCCAGTTCCAAATCCCGGCGGAAAGGGGGCACCTGCACAAGCCACGGTTCGACTGACCGGTCGACTTCCAGTTCCAGCCTGGTTAAGATCTCCACCATCGCATCCTGATCGATACCTGTGCCTAACAGGCTGTTTACCTGCCCAGGCCGAAGCTCTATTGCCCGTGTGCCAACCTCCACATAATTGACATCAATGATTCCCCTTGCAACCCTGCCGCCGGCCAAATCTGCAAGCAGTTTTGCGGCGCGGTTTATCGCCATGATTGCTGCTTCAGGATCAATTCCCTTCTCAAAACGGGCTGCAGCTTCCGAGCCAATCGCCAGTTTTCTGGCGGTACGGCGTATATTTGCTGCCTTGAAGTTGGCAGCCTCCAAAAGTATAGTCTTGGTCCGATCAGTCACTTCTGTATTTTCCCCACCCATGACGCCACCGATACAAACGGGTTTCTCCGCGTCACAAATCATGAGCATATCTTCGGACAGTTCCCTCTCAATCCCGTCCAAAGTCACAAAATGAGTTTCGTTTTCAGCGGGAGTGCGGACCACGATCCGGTTTTCGCCCAGCTGATCATAATCGAAGGCATGCAGTGGTTGTCCCGTCTCCAGCATGACAAAATTCGTAATGTCCACTACGATGTTTATCGGCCGCATCCCTACCGCTCTCAGCCTCTGCTGCATCCACAAGGGTGAGGCTTTCATGGCCACATCGCTGATGACACGGGCACAGTAGCGCGGGCATTTGTCGCTGTCTTCCACAGTCACTGATGTCAAATCCTCAATCGCCTGATCAGTCTCAGGGACTTCCGTGTCTGGATATGCAAGTTTTGTTCCGGCCAACGCCGCCACTTCCCGGGCAATGCCAAGCATGCTCATTAAATCCGGGCGGTTGGCATAAACCGATATGTCGAGGATCTGATCATCAAACCCCAAGGCAGTAACCAGATCCTGCCCTACTTGAACATCGGCGGGCAGTTCCATCACTCCTGAATGGTCATCGCCAAGCCCCAATTCCTGTTCTGAGCAGGCCATGCCGGAAGAAACAACACCCTGCAGTTCAACTTCCTTAATCTGCATTCCATTGGGCAGAACCGCTCCTACCAAGGCTACAGGTACTTTAAGCCCCACCCGGGCATTTGGCGCACCGCAGACAATTGTCAACATCTGACTCTTTAAATCGATCTGGCAGACACTCAGATCTGCTTGCGGATGCGGCTCCACTCTGACAATTTCGCCAACATACACATTGGGCAGATCTGGGGCCAGGCTGTCGATAGACCCTACTTCAATCCCGGCCATTGTCAGTTTCTCGGCCAATTCTTCCGGGCTCCATGGTATGGAAGTATAATCCTTTAACCAACGATAAGAAACCTTCACCTATATTCCTCCCTTGCCAGCCATTTCACTTGAACTGATGCAAAAACCGCTGATCATTCGTGAAAAAGAGCCTGATATCATTAATTCCGTATTTGAGCATGGCAACTCGCTCAATACCCATTCCAAAGGCTAACCCTGAAACTTTTTCAGTATCATACCCAACCTTTTCCAACACCCGCGGATCCACCATTCCGGACCCTAAGATTTCCAGCCAGCCTGTGTTGGAGCATACCTTGCACCCTGTGCCGCGGCAGATGATACAGGAAACATCGACTTCCGCGCTGGGCTCAGTAAATGGGAAATAACTGGGCCGGAACCTAATCCTGGTTTCGGGACCGAACATGGCCTTGGCAAACGCCTCCAGCGTCCCTTTCAAATCGGCAAACGTAATCCCTGCATCAACAAGCAGCCCCTCAACCTGATGAAACATCGGGGAATGAGTCAGATCAGAATCAGCACGGTAGACCTTTCCCGGGACAATAATCCGTACCGGGGGGTCCTGCCGTTCCATAACATGGATCTGGACCGGCGAAGTATGGCTGCGCAGAAGAAAATCTTCGGTAATATAAAAGGTATCCTGCATGTCTCTGGCAGGGTGGTCCTTGGGGATATTCAGGGCTTCAAAATTATAATAATCAAGTTCAATCTCGGGCCCTTCCACAGCCTGATAACCCATGGATATAAAGATCTGCTTGATTTCATTCAGCACCAGAGTCAAAGGATGCAGACTGCCGATCTTTGGTTTGCGCCCCGGCAAGGTGATATCCAATGCCTCCTCCTGGAGACGCTTTTGCTGAATCTGTTTCTCCAGTTCAGCCTCCTTCTGCTCATAGAGCTGTTCAAGTTCGACTTTCAACTGATTGACCATTTGACCGACTACAGGCCTTTGGTCCGCGGGTATACTGCCCATACTCCTCAGCAGCTGGGTGACTTCACCTTTTTTGCCCAAATACTTCACCCACAGCTGCTGCAGTTGTGCCAAACTTTCAATTTTGCTGCATTCCTCCACAGCGCTTGATTTTACCGATTGAATTCTTGCTTCCATCATTACACCTCCAGCCTGATAATAAAAAAGCCTTCTACATCCAAGGGACGTAAAAAGCTTCCGCGGTACCACCCTAGTTGATTATGCACGGCAGCATAACCCACTCTTGATCCGATAACGGCGGATGCCCGGCATGGCCTACTCCAATTTCAACCAGCGGCTCGAGAGTGAATTTCAATCAACTTATCCCCCAATAGGCTCTCAGTCTGCGGCCTATCGTCCCTGTGGTTTCCATTAACCTACTTGTCTCCTTCATCGCCTTTGACTCTGACCTGATGTCAACCACAATCGCTTTACAAAGATAATGCAACACACAATGACATCTAATGTAATGTATGAATCTGTAAAGCAGCAAGCTGCTTGTAAAGCAAATAAGCTGCTATGGAACCGGTAGCTAAGAAAATTCTCCACACAACCTCAGGTGTCAAGCTCATTAACTACCACCCTCTTCTGCACGATGATAATTCAATTATAACACAAGGCCAAAACGCTTACAACTAGATTAACTGCCTTTGGCGGGCCACATCATAGATGAGGATGGCGGCAGCGGCTGCTGCATTCAAAGACTCGACTTCGTTGGCAAGGGGGATAAACACCCGTTCATCACTGTGTTTTATCAAGTAGGGCTGGACGCCGTTGGCTTCATTGCCGATTATCAGGGCACAAGGCTCGGACAAATCGGCGTCATAATACCGGACGGCGTTGTTCAATGCAGCTGCAACCATTTTCAGCTCAAAAACCCGACAATGCTCCAAACATTCCCGGGCAGTCATGGTGCCCAGGGCGATCCTGCCGACAGCGCCCATCGAGCCTCTTACAGCCTTCGGGTTAAATGGATCAACCGTTCCGGAAACCAACCAAAGCCCATCCACCCCTGCGGCCAATGCAGTCCTTATGATCGTGCCCAGGTTGCCGGGGTCCCGAATCCTGTCGACGACAACTATTACACCTTGCTTCAGCTGTGAATTCCAGTTTGTTACCGGGTTTGGTTTCTTTACTACTGCCAGTACGCCTTGATCCGTATCGGTGTCACAGATCTCAGCAAAGACTTTTTCTGTGCACAGATACACTTTGGTGTTTTGTTCAGCTTGGATCTGGGCCAATAACTGCCGGCCTCGTTCAGAGGCTGCCAAACGTTTGGTATAGTAAAGCTCGCAGATGCTGCTGGTTTTGTACAGATCCTCTACCAGCCGCAGCCCTTCGGCAAGGTAAAAGCCGGACTCATCTCGGTACCGGCGGCGGTACAGCTTTTTGACGAACTTGATGCGTTCATTTTGGGTGCTTGAAATCTCCACCTGGATTCTCCTTATAGAAAAAATCCGGATAACCTACCCGGATCCTTCTTGAGTTTAACAGTCTTAACCACTCTTTTTAGCTACTGCAACCAGCTGCTTGAATGCCTCTGCATCGTTTACCGCCAAATCAGCCAACACTTTACGGTTAATCTCCACTCCGCTTGCCTTCAAGCCGGAAATGAAGCGGCTGTACGACATTCCGTTCTGCCTGGCAGCTGCGTTAATGCGAGTGATCCACAACCTGCGGAAATCCCGTT
This sequence comes from Bacillota bacterium, assembly GCA_012520795.1. GTDB lineage: Bacteria > Bacillota > Limnochordia > Darwinibacteriales > DTU012 > DTU012. The sequence goes on along the minus strand of JAAYNP010000017.1, from coordinate 533 downwards.
TTTTATTGCGCCTGTCACGATAAGCATAGGCCAATGACTTGAGTACCTGCTCGTTCGCGGGACGGAACAGTTTACTCTTGCCGCCATAATACCCTTTGGCCAACTTGAGTACTTTCTTATGGCGCCGCCGTGCTACAACCCCGCGTCTAACTCTTGACATATCAATCTTCCCCCTATCTTTCTACTATCCATAAGGCAGCATCTGTTTTACACGCCTGGCATCGTTACTGCTGACCAGGCTGCTCTGGCGCAGTTTGCGCTTTCTTTGGGCTGTTTTTTTCCCCAGCTTATGACTCTTATACGCACGATTGCGCCTGATTTTACCAGAGCCAGTAATTCTGAAACGTTTGGCTGCTCCCCTATGGGTTTTCATCTTAGGCATAAAAAATCCCCCTTAATCTAGGACGCAAAACGGTTTAGTTTTCGTCCGCTTTATTCTTTCCTGTTTTGGCATTGTCGGTCTTTGGTACCAAAATCATGACCATATTACGTCCTTCCAATTTAGGGACTCGCTCAACAACACCGAAATCTTT
>JAAYNP010000016.1 GCA_012520795.1 Bacillota bacterium | reverse complement strand
TAATCAAGCTGCCGGAAGGTGTGGAAATGGTCATGCCCGGAGACAACGTCCGGATGACTGTGGAACTGATCACCCCGATCGCCATGGAAGAAGGCCTGCGTTTTGCTATTCGCGAAGGCGGCCGCACTGTAGGCGCCGGAGTCGTAACCAAGATTTTGAAATAGCAAGGAAGGTGGCCCCAAGGCCGGGCCACCGTTTCACTGTTAACAATGAGCGATGATGTAGGAGGTTGCCATTATACCGGCTCCTGCCGGATATTTGGGGAATTTCTACGGAGCATGTCTGCCAATCGGACGAAAGGGAGGAAAAGCAATGGCTAAGCAAAAAGTGAGGATTCGTTTGAAAGCGTTCGATCATAAGATTCTTGACAGTTCTGCCGAAAAAATCGTGGAAACTGCAAGACGGACTGGGGCAACTGTTTCCGGGCCAATCCCCTTGCCAACAGACAAGAGTGTATTCACCGTTTTGCGTTCGGTTCATATTCACAAAGATTCGCGGGAGCAGTTTGAGATGCGCACCCATAAACGCTTGATTGATATTCTTGAACCAAACCCAAAGACGGTCGATGCATTGATGCGCTTAGATCTACCTGCTGGAGTCGATATTGAGATCAAACTGCAAAATTAAGCCTAGCGGAGTCATTATTCTATGATTTTAGGGGGTGTCAGAATGGCCAAAGGAATTTTGGGTAAGAAATTGGGTATGACTCAAATATTTAATGAACAAGGCGAGCTCATTCCCGTAACCGTAATCGAAGCTGGTCCCTGCACCGTAGTACAGAAAAAGACTGCTGAAACCGATGGTTATGAAGCAGTACAGCTTGGATTTGGTGAAAAACGGGAACGATTATTCAACAAACCGCTGAAAGGGCATTTTGCCAAAGCCAATGTTAAGCCGCGGAGATATCTAAAGGAGTTTCGTTTGGATAAAGCCGACGAACTGGCATCTCTCAATGTTGGTGATCAGGTGGGAGTTGACATATTCAGTGAAGGTGAAAAAGTGGACGTAACGGGCATAACCAAAGGAAAAGGCTATCAAGGCCCGGTTAAGCGCCATGGATTCAGGAGAGGGTCAATGGCTCACGGCTCGAAATACCACCGGGGCGTCGGGTCATTAGATTCCGTGGGCCCGGCAAGAGTGTTCAAAGGCCGGAAAATGGCAGGTAGAATGGGCGGAGTGCAGCGCACTGTGCAGTGCCTTGAAGTTGTCAAAGTTGACCCGGAACGGAACCTGTTGTTGGTGCACGGGTCTGTCCCCGGTATAAAGGGCAGTTTGCTAACAATTCGCAGCAGCGTGAAACAGTAATCTAGAGTATTGCAAGAGAGGAGGCTGCAATCATGCCGAAAGTGGCCGTATACAACATGGAAGGCGTTCAAATAGGCGACATTGAGCTGAATAATGCCATCTTTGGCGTTAAGATCAACGAGGGTTTGATGCATCAGGCAGTGCTCAGCCATTTGGCCAAGCGCCGCCAAGGCACAGCTGCCACAAAGAACCGCAGCCAAGTGAGGGGCGGCGGCCGCAAGCCATGGCGCCAAAAAGGGACCGGCAGAGCCCGCGTGGGAAGCATCCGCTCTCCGCTGTGGGTAGGCGGCGGTGTGGTTTTCGGGCCTACACCCAGGGATTATGCATTCAACATGCCGAAAAAGGCACGGCGCATGGCTCTTAAATCTGCATTGTCAGCCAAAGTTCGCGATGGTGAACTGATTGTACTGGATGAGTTGAAAATTGATGAACCGAAAACCAAGCTGATGGTCAAGGTACTGAAGGCACTTAATGCTGATCAGAAACCTTTGATTGTAATTTCAGACTGGGATTCCAATATTGAACTTGCAACTCGCAATATTCCCAGGGCACTGCTGTTGAAGAGCAGCGGCTTGAATGTTTATGATGTACTCAATCATGACCGGGTAATCTTTACCAAGGATGCCCTGACAAGGTTGGAGGAGGTGCTTGCATAATGGATGCGCGCGATGTCTTGATTCGGCCAGTGGTTACAGAGAAAAGCACCGATATGATTTCACAGAACAAGTATACTTTTATCGTGGACATGAGAGCGAATAAGACGCAGATCAAGCAAGCGGTGGAAGAGATTTTCAAAGTCAAAGTCAACAAAGTTAATACTGTGCGTATACGGGGCAAATTACGGCGCCAAGGCAGAAGTGAAGGAAGGACTTCTGATTACAAGAAAGCTGTCGTAACTTTAGCCGACGGCCATAGTATTGAGCTATTTGAAGGACTATAGGGAGGGACGGAATCATGGCAGTTAAAAAATACAAACCGATCACTCCGGGCCGCCGTGGGATGACAGTATCCACATTTGAAGAGATTACGAAGAGAAAGCCTGAGAAATCGTTGACTGTTTCGTTGACCAAATCCGGTGGGCGCAACGTGTACGGGCGGATCACCATGAGACACCGGGGCGGCGGGCATAAGCGCAAATACCGCATCATCGATTTCAGGCGCAATAAAGACGGAGTGCCTGCCAAGGTTGCGGCAATTGAATATGATCCCAACCGTTCGGCGAGGATAGCGCTTCTGCATTACCTCGACGGCGAGAAGCGCTATATTATTGCACCTCACGGGTTGGCAGTCGGCCAGATGGTTGAGTCGGGGCCTGATGCAGATATAAAGGTGGGCAATGCACTGCCGCTGGCCAATATCCCTGCAGGTACAGTTGTGCACAACATTGAACTGCAGCCGGGCAAAGGCGGGCAGTTGGCCCGTTCTGCCGGAACATCGGCACAGATTATGGCCAAAGACGGGAATCATGTGACATTAAGGCTGCCGTCAGGGGAATTCCGGGTGGTGCATCAGAACTGCCGTGCCACTATCGGCCAGGTTGGCAATGTGGAGCACGAAAACATCGTTATCGGCAAAGCAGGCAGAAGCCGCTATCTGGGCAAACGGCCCCATGTACGGGGTGTGGCAATGAACCCGGTGGATCACCCGCACGGCGGTGGAGAAGGCAGGGCTCCAATCGGCAGGCCCTCTCCAGTGACTCCATGGGGTAAGCCGACATTGGGAACCAAGACACGGAAAAACAAGCCTAGCGATCGGTTGATCGTAAGACGCCGGACTAAATAATCTCATGCTCCATAAGGAGGTGTAATGATGGGCAGATCTTTAAAGAAAGGGCCCTTTGCAGATGAGCATCTGCTGGCAAAGATTCGCAAGATGAATGAAACCGGTGAGAAAAAAGTGATCAGGACCTGGTCTCGCCGTTCGACTATCTTTCCGGACATGGTAGGCCATACCATTGCAGTTCATGATGGCAGAAAGCATGTGCCAATATATATCACCGAGGAAATGGTGGGTCACAAATTGGGTGAATTTGCTCCCACCCGGACCTTCCGCGGCCATGCAGGCAGCGAGAGGTCTTCGGGCAGATAGGATAGATGGGGGGATAGAAAATGGATACAAGACCGAGCGCAAGAGCAAGTGCACGTTACATTCGCATGTCGCCCCGGAAAGTGCGGCAGGTTGTGGACTTGATTCGCAATAAAGATATCGGAGAGGCTCTGGCCATCCTGCAGCTGACACCAAGGGCAGCATCGGCTGTGGTTGAAAAGGTGGTCAGAAGCGCAGCTGCCAATGCTGAGAACAACTATGACATGGATCCCGATTCTTTGTATGTAGCCGAGTGTTATGTGGATCAAGGCCCCACATTGAAACGGATAAGACCGAGGGCACGGGGAATGGCTGACCGGATTATGAAGCGTACTTGCCATGTCACTGTGGTATTAAAGGAAAAGGAGGAGTAGATGCGTGGGTCAAAAGGTACACCCGTTGGGGTTTAGGCTGGGGGTTATCAAAGACTGGAACAGCAAGTGGTACGCCGGCAAACGCAATTATGCGGAACTGCTCCATGAAGACCTGGAAGTCCGTGAGCTGATTAAAAAGCGTTTTTATACGGCCGGTGTCTCCAGAATTGAGATTGAGCGGGCGGCAAACCGCTGCAAAATCAGCATTCACACCGGACGGCCCGGTATGATTATCGGCAAAGGCGGAGCCGAAGTCGACAAACTCCGGAAAGACTTGGAGCAGAAATATGGCAAGCAGTACCAGATTAATATTATTGAAATCAAACATCCGGAATTGGATGCCCAGCTTGTTGCTGAGAACATTGCTTTTCAACTGGAACGGCGGGTTTCATTTCGGCGGGCGATGCGCCAGGCACAGCAGCGGGCAATAAGGCTCGGGGCCAAAGGGATCAAAGTGATGGTATCTGGACGGCTTGGCGGAGCGGAAATTGCAAGGACTGAGTGGAATCCGGAAGGAAATGTGCCTTTGCACACTTTGAGAGCCGATATCGAGTACGGTTTTGCTGAAGCAAAAACCACCTTCGGCCAGTTGGGTGTCAAGGTGTGGATTTATAAAGGTGAAGTTTTGCCTGAAAGAAAAGTGAAGAGACAGGCTGAAGGGAGCGAATAGGATGCTAATACCAAAGCGGGTCAAGTATCGCCGGGTCCACCGGGGACGGATGACTGGCAAGGCCACTCGCGGCTCGCAAGTCGATTTCGGCGAATTTGGGCTGCAGGCATTGGAACCCGGCTGGATTACAAATACACAAATTGAAGCAGCTCGTGTAGCAATGACTCGTTCGATCAGACGCGGAGGTAAAGTCTGGATTAGAATTTTCCCTGACAAACCTGTTACCAAGAAACCTGCTGAAACCCGGATGGGTTCCGGAAAAGGCTCACCTGAGCTGTGGGTCGCGGTGGTCAAACCAGGTAGGATCATGTTTGAGATGGCAGGAGTGTCTGAAGAGGTTGCTCGTGAAGCTATGAGACTGGCAGCGCACAAGCTGCCGATTAAGTGCAAGTTCGTTACCAGGACTGTGGCGGGTGGTGATGCACGTGAAGGCTAAAGAATTGCGCAGTTTGTCTTCAGAAGAATTGAACCAGAAGCTTGCGGAACTAAAGGAAGAACTCTTTAACCTTCGGTTCCAGCTGGCTACCGGTCAGTTGGAAAACCCAATGCGTGTGCGGGCAGTAAGGAAGGATATTGCGCGCGTCAAGACTGTGATGACAGAAAGGGTTCGCCAGGAAAAGCGGGCTTAGGCCCGGGCGATAAGAAATGGAGGAACACGCATGGAGACAGTGAGAAAATCGAGGAAAACTCGAGTTGGAGTTGTAGTCAGCGACAAAATGGATAAGACAGTAGTGGTGGCTGTGAGAAGGGATGTACGCCATCCTTTGTACGGCCGGATTGTAAGAAAAACTGTCAAGTTCAAAGCCCATGACGAGAACAATGAATGCAAGATTGGCGACCGGGTACGGATTATGGAAACTCGCCCTTTGAGCAAAGATAAGCGTTGGCGAGTCATGGAAATCGTCGAAAAGGCTCGCTAGTTGCCCTAGAATTAAGCAAGGGAAGGAGGGGCTATCATGATCCAAAAAGAATCGCGGTTAAGGGTTGCAGACAATACAGGCGCTAAGGAATTACTGTGCATTAGTGTGCTCGGTGGCACACGCCGCCGCTATGCCAGAGTGGGGGATGTGATTGTTGCCACTGTGAAACAGGCCAGCCCCGGCGGAATGGTTAAGAAAGGTGACATTGTCAAGGCTGTGATTGTCCGGACAAAGAAGGAAATCCGGCGCCGGGATGGTTCGATAATCCGCTTTGATGAAAATGCAGCAGTAATCCTAAGCGATCAGAATAATCCAAGAGGCACCCGGATCTTTGGTCCGGTAGCTAGAGAATTGCGGGAAAAGAATTTTATGAAAATCGTATCTCTAGCCCCTGAGGTGTTATAGTCAGAAAGGAGGATGAGCGATGGCCAAAGTTCATGTCAAAAGTGGCGACCAGGTAGAGATTCTTACCGGTGATGACCGGGGCAAGCGCGGCAGAATACTGCATGTTTACCCCAAAACCGGCAAAGTTATCGTTGAAGGCATAAACATCCAGAAGAAACACACTCGTCCTACTCAATCTAATCCTCAGGGTGGTATTATTGAGCGCCCAGGCCCAATTGACGCATCAAACGTTCAATTGGTCTGCCCAAGCTGCCGTAAGGCAACACGCCCGGTGCGAGAACGGGATGAAAAAGGCAAACTCACTCGTAAGTGCCGGCATTGCAGCAAGGCTATTGATTAGGTTGAGACACAGGGAAAGGGGGAGTAGTGGATGCCACGATTGAAGGAGAAGTACAGAAACGAAGTGGTGCCTGCCCTCAGAGAGCGGTTCAATTACGCTAATGTGATGCAGGTTCCCAAACTCGATAAAATCGTCGTGAATATAGGCGTTGGAGAAGCGGTTGCCGATCCCAAGACTTTGGACTTTGCTGTCCGTGATTTGGAGGCAATTACCGGACAAAAAGCCGTCATAACCAAAGCCAAGAAATCGATCGCTGCCTTTAAACTTCGTGCGGGCATGGCAGTTGGCTGCAAGGTAACCTTGCGCGGCGATCGGATGTATGAGTTTTTTGATCGCTTGGTTAACGTTGCTTTGCCGCGGGTTCGCGATTTCCGGGGTGTATCCCCCAGTTCTTTTGACGGCCGGGGAAACTACAGCCTCGGCATTAGGGAACAACTGGTTTTTCCGGAAATTGACTATGATAAAGTAGACAAAATCCGCGGTGTGGAAATCACGATTGCAACTACTGCCAAGACTGATGAAGAGGCATATGAACTGTTAAAGCTGATGGGTGTTCCGTTTAGAGAATGAAAGGAGAGATACGGTGGCGAAGAAATCCATGATCATAAGAGCCCAGAGAAGTCCTAAATTTTCTACTCGCAGGGTGAACCGCTGTCGGGTGTGCGGACGTCCACGGGGTTATATGCGGCGTTTTCAACTGTGTCGAGTCTGTTTTCGGAAATTAGCAAATGAAGGCCAAATTCCCGGTGTTACCAAGGCTAGTTGGTAATTGGCGTTCACCTGAGGTTGAAAGGAGGTTCCCGTATGGTTTTGACTGATCCTATTGCGGATATGCTCACCCGGATTAGGAATGCAAATTCGGTGAAACATGAGTCAGTGGATATACCGGCATCGAGAATAAAAAGCGAGCTGGCCAGGATTCTCAAAGAAGAGGGATATATTCGGGATTACAAGGTTATCGAAGATGGCAGTAAAAAGACGCTGCGGATTTATCTCAAGTATGGCCCGAACAAGGAACAGATTATTACCGGCATCAAAAGGATTAGCAAGCCCGGTTTACGTGTTTATGCCAATAAAGATCAAATACCGCGCGTTTTGGGCGGTTTAGGGATTGCAATTTTATCGACTTCTCAAGGGGTTATGACCGACAAGCTGGCCCGTAAGAGCAATATTGGCGGAGAAGTTATCTGCTACGTATGGTAAGGGGGGAAAATGATGTCACGCATCGGCAAACTGCCCGTGGAGATTCCAGAGGGTGTCGAGGTTAACCAGTCAGGCGATCAACTGACTGTTAAAGGCCCTAAAGGCACACTCACAAGAGAACTGCATCCGGACATGGATGTTTCAGTGGAAGATGGAGCAATTAAAGTCACCAGGCCGTCAGATGACAAGGAGCATCGTTCCCTGCATGGCCTTACCAGGACTCTGATCGCCAATATGATCGAGGGTGTTACCAAAGGGTTTGAACGTACTCTGGAAATCCATGGCGTTGGATATCGGGCACAAAAGCAAGGTGATAAACTGGTTCTGTCAGTCGGATATTCCCAACCAGTGGAAATTGTGCCGGAAGCGGGTATCGAAATAGAGGTGCCGGCTCCAAACAGGGTTATTGTGAAAGGTATCGACAAGGAGCGGGTGGGCCAACTGGCTGCCAACATCCGCAAAGTACGGCCGCCTGAACCGTATTTGGGCAAGGGAATCCGCTATGAAGGTGAGCGGATCATCCGCAAAGCGGGTAAGGCTGGCAGAGCAGGCAGCTAATCTGGAAAATACCTGGCAAATAGTTATAGAGGTGGTGAGTTCTGTGGCCAAATTAGATCGGCATGAAGCACGCAAACGGCGTCATCTCAGGATGAGGAAAGAAGTGATCGGAACACCTGAAAGACCCCGTTTGAGCGTATACCGCAGTTTGAATCACATGTATGCCCAGATCATCGATGATACTGAAGGCAAGACTCTGGTGGCTGCTTCCAGCGTAGAGCCGGAGCTGAGGAACAAATTGTCCAATACCAAGAATAAAGTGGCTGCTAAAGAAGTAGGTTTGCTGATTGCCAAAAGAGCTTTGGAAAAAGGTATTACCAAAGTGGTATATGATCGCGGAGGCAATATCTATCACGGCAGGATTGCAGCTTTGGCAGATGGAGCCCGCGAAGGTGGATTAGAATTTTAGTCGGCAAGGGGGGGAAATTAGTTTGGTTAATCGAATTGATCCCACAGGGTTAGAACTCGAAGAACGGTTGGTAGCCATCAATAGAGTGTCAAAGACTGTAAAAGGTGGCCGTAATATATCATTCAGTGCACTTGTTGTGGTAGGAGATGGCAACGGCAAAGTCGGAGCCGGCCTTGGCAAAGCCAAAGAAGTTGCAGACGCAATCCGGAAAGCTGTGGATGATGCCAAGAAGAATTTGATGGAAGTGCCGTTGGTAGGTACAACAATACCTCATGAAGTAAATGAACGGTTCGCCGGTGCTCAAGTACTGTTAAAACCTGCCTCGGAGGGCACAGGCGTGATTGCCGGCGGCCCGGTCCGCGCTGTACTGGAGCTGGCAGGCGTCAGGGATATCCTGACCAAATCACTTGGTTCATCCAATCCGATCAACGTTGTCCGTGCAACTGTCAAAGGCTTGCAGTCTTTAAAAACTGTCGAGCAGGTTGCCCGTCTCCGCGGACTTGATTCATCTGAGATCTTAGGTTAGGGGGCGGTAGTTGTGGCAAAGTTGAAGATTACTTGGAAAAAGAGTGCAATTGGTTACGCACAGGATCAAAAAGATACGATCAAAGCCCTGGGGCTGCGTAAGTTGAACCAAACAGTAATCAAGGAAGACAATCCTTGTATTCGCGGAATGGTCTTTAAAGTGAAGCATCTAGTCGATGTTGAAGAAGTCAATTAGGGCAAGGAGGTGTAGGTGTGCGGATCCACGAGTTGAAACCGGCATCCGGCAGTAAATTCAGCCCAAAACGTGTTGGCAGAGGTATTGGTTCCGGTTTGGGCAAGACAGCCGGTAGAGGCCAAAAGGGACAAAAGGCACGTTCAGGCGGTGGCAAGGGCCCACATTTTGAAGGCGGCCAGACACCCATCCAGAGGCGTTTACCTAAGCGCGGTTTTACAAATGTGTTCCAAAAGGTTTATGCGGAAGTGAGCATCGAGGACCTTAACCGCTTTGCCCCTGACAGTGTGGTCACTCCCGAACTGATGCAGGAATCCGGATTGATAAAGCAGGTGTATGATGGAGTCAAGATCCTTGGCAACGGAGAACTGAAACACGCTTTGACAGTACGAGCACATGGCTTTTCAAAATCGGCTGCTGCCAAGATAGAACAGGCCGGCGGTAAGGTTGAGGTGATCTAATTGCTGGAAGCTTTAAGAAACGCATGGCGTATACCTGAATTAAGGCGTAAAATCATTTATACTGCCATCCTCCTGGCGGTAGGCCGCATCGGGGCTTATGTGCCGGTGCCCGGTGTGAATGCGAAGGGTTTGGCTGAGCAGTTGGGGTTGGACAGCGGTAACATTTTCGGCTTGATGGACTTGTTTACCGGTGGCGCGCTAAGCAGGTTCACCCTGTTTTCCATGGGCGTTGGCCCGTATATTACAGCATCGATTATTATCCAGCTGCTGGCAACGGTGATTCCTAAGTTGGAGCAGATGATCAAGGATGATCCGAAAGTATCAGCCAAGTTTACCCGGTATGGGACTGTTGTTTTGGGGTTGATTCAAGCGTTCGCCACCACCATGATGGCCAGGAACTGGGGTGTGGTTACCGATGAGGGCCTGTTTAGCCTGATGCTGATTATTGTCAGTTTGGTGGCAGGAACCAGTTTCCTGATGTGGCTGGGCGAGAAGATCTCGGAAAAGGGTATCGGTAACGGCATTTCGATGCTGATTTTCATCGGGATTGTCGCTGAGATTCCGACCAATGTGCGCAATGTAGCCTTGGCACTGCAGGAAGGGGCAATCAGTATCATCGGGGTCATTGCTTACGTGATTGTCACCGTTGTGTTGATTGCCGGCATCGTCCTGGTACAGGAAGGGCAGCGCCGCATTCCGGTCCAGTATGCCAAGCGGGTTGTTGGGCGGAGGATGTACGGCGGGCAGTCGACCCATATCCCGCTTAAGGTGAATCAGGCAGGTGTTATCCCGGTGATCTTCGCATCATCGATCCTGACATTTCCGTTAACGCTGGCCCAGTTCATACCTGCAGTGAGCAGACTGCAGAGCTGGATCGGGTACGGCACTGTGGGGTATAACATCCTCTATGTAGGAATGATTATCTTTTTTACCTATTTCTACACGGCGGTGACTTTCAATCCACAAGAAATAGCGGACAATATGAAGAAGAACGGCGGATTTGTACCTGGTCTGCGCCCAGGCAGGCCGACAGCAGAGTATATGGAACGGGTTTTGGCACGGATTACCTTGCCCGGGGCGATTTTCTTGGCGATCATTGCTGTAATGCCTTTTGTTGTTTCGTTGGTCACTCGCATTCCACAGAACATTTTGAACCTTGGAGGAACCGGCATGATCATTATGGTAGGTGTGGCTTTGGATACAATGAAGCAGATTGAGTCACATCTGCTGCTGAGACACTATGAAGGTTTTCTTAACTAGTTAGGAGGCTGGGGCATTGCGTTTGGTATTACTCGGTTTGCCTGGGGCAGGCAAAGGGACTCAAGGCGACCGGTTAGCCGAGAAATATAGCATTCCCCATATTTCAACAGGTGGTCTGGTTCGCTCAGTGATTGACTCTGGCTTGAAGCTGGGTGAGATATTTAATGCTTACATCGCAAAAGGGAATTTGGTGCCTGATGAGTATATGATGGAAATGCTGCGGCAAAGGATTTTGGCGGACGATTGCCGGAACGGTTGGATTCTGGATGGTTTTCCCCGGACAGTCGCTCAGGCAAAGCGGTTGGATCAAATGCTTGAGCACGAAACTGAAGTGCTGGATCGAGCCATTGACATCAGGATTTCCGGTGAAGAGGCGGTTTTGAGGATTACCAACCGGCGGATTTGCCGCAGCTGCGGACAGATTTACAGTATTGAACACAGCCCGGAAAAAGTAAAGGGATTCTGCGACAAATGTGGTGAGCCATTGTATCAGCGCCCTGACGACAATGTCGAGGTTGCCAGGCTCCGCATCAAAGTCTACATGGAACAAACCCATCCGTGTGTCCACTATTATGCACAGACAGGGCGGTTAACCAGTGTTAATGGGGAACAGGATATCGATGCAGTTTTTGCTGATCTGCAGGCTGCAGTAGCTGTCCTTTATGCCAAAAAGGCCGGTGGGCAAAAGTGATTGTGATCAAATCCGATCCTGAGATTGCAGCTATGCGGAAAGCGGGGCGCGTGGTAGCCAGAGCTCATGAAATTGTTTCGGAACATGTCCGCCCAGGCATGACCACGAAAAAGCTTGATCAGTTGGTAGAGGGTTTTTTCCGGTCTGAAAACGCAGTTCCGGCATTCAAGGGGTACAACGGGTATCCGGCTACGATTTGCACCTCAATCAATGAGGTTGTGGTGCACGGAATCCCAAACAATGTCCCGTTGGAAGAGGGATGGGTTCTCAGCGTTGATATCGGTGCATTTGTAGAAGGGTTTTGTGGCGATTCAGCATGGACTTATCCGGTGGGGAGGATAGATCAGGAAGCACAGAGGCTTCTTGATGTCACGGAGAAGTCGCTGTTTCTCGGGATAGAAAAAGCGCTGGTTGGCAATCGAGTATCCGACATCTCCCATCAAGTGCAGAGATTTGTGGAGAGCAATGGTTTTTCAGTGGTCCGTGATTTTGTCGGGCATGGGATCGGGCGCAAGATGCATGAAGCGCCGCAGATTCCCAACTTTGGCTTGCCAGGGCGCGGCCCGCGCTTGAAGAGTGGTATGACACTGGCGATTGAGCCAATGGTTACTGCCGGGAGCTATCATGTGAGGATTTTACCGGACAACTGGACCACTACAACGGTTGATGGAAGTTGGGCAGCCCATTTCGAACACACAATTGTTGTAACAGCTGATGGGCCTGAAATTCTTACTGCAGCGCTGTAGGGGGGATAATGTGGGTCTGGAGATTGGCCAGTTGGTTTCTTCAAGGGCAGGGCGGGACGCCGGCAAGAAATATATTGTTATTGGTGTGTTAGACGACAAGCATGTATTGGTTGCCGATGGGGTAACCAGGAAACTGGTCCAGCCGAAGAAGAAAAACATTCGTCATTTGGTGGCACATCGTCATATAGCCACTGAGATCACCCAGGCGTTACAGCAGAATCAAAAGCTCACCAATGAACAGCTGCGGTTGGCAATCCAATCTTTTACTGATACACCGGAGGAGCGAGAGGAGGTTTCGTCTGGTAATGGCAAAAGATGATGTGATTGAAGTCGAAGGTACTGTTGTTGAACCATTGCCCAATGCAATGTTCCGTGTAGAATTGGAGAATGGTCATAAGGTTCTGGCGCATATATCCGGCAAGATGAGAATGAATTTTATCCGGATTTTGCCTGGTGATAGAGTTATAGTAGAATTGTCGCCTTATGATCTGACCCGTGGCAGAATCATCTATCGGAAAAAATAAGGCGGCCAAAGGAGGATTATGATGAAGGTTAGGCCTTCGGTTAAGCCGATGTGTGAGAAGTGCAAAGTGATCCGGCGAAAAGGCAAGGTCATGGTCATTTGTCAGGATCCAAGGCATAAGCAAAAACAAGGATAGGGTATAAAAGGGGGTGTTTAGCTAGTGGCACGGATTGCTGGAGTGGATCTACCTCGTGAAAAGCGAGTGGAAATAGGGTTGACCTATATCTTCGGTATAGGGCGTTCTACTTCACAGAAGATATTGGCTATCTGCGGTATTGATCCCAATACACGTGTTGGTGATTTGACTGAGGATGAAGCAAACAGACTGCGGGAAGTTATTGAAAACCAGTTCGTGGTGGAAGGTGACTTACGCCGTGATATAAACATGAATATCAAAAGGCTGCGTGATATCGGCTGCTATCGCGGCCTGCGCCACAGGAGGGGCTTGCCAGTCCGCGGCCAACGGACTAAGACCAACGCCCGGACCCGTAAGGGCCCTAGACGTGTGGCAGGTAAGAAGAGATAGAGAAGGGAGGAACTAGTTGATGGCAAGGCCCCGTAAGGGACAGCGTCCCAAGAGGCGTGAACGGAAAAACATTCAAAGTGGCGTTGCTCACATCCGTTCCACATTTAATAATACGATTGTCAGCATTACTGATAACCAAGGCAATGTAGTTTCCTGGGCAAGCGCAGGAAACATGGGGTTTAAAGGTTCGCGAAAAGGCACTCCTTTTGCAGCGGGCATGGCTGCGGAAGCTGCGGCAAGAGCAGCCATGGAACACGGAATGCGTGAAGTGAAAGTTTTTGTCAAGGGCCCGGGAGCCGGCAGAGAGGCTGCGATCCGGTCGCTGCAGAGTGCAGGCATAGATGTCAATGTAATCAAGGACGTTACTCCGATTCCTCACAACGGATGCCGGCCGCCGAAGCGGAGAAGAGTCTGATCAGTTTTGGAGGTGAAAATGAATGAGGTATACAGGTCCAGTTTGTCGCCTGTGCAGGCGTGAAGGCGAAAAGCTTTATCTTAAGGGCGACAAATGCTATACAGATAAATGCCCTGTTCAGCGCCGGGCATACGCACCGGGGCAGCATGGACAATCCCGGAAAAAGCTGTCTGAATATGGACTGCAGCTGCGTATGAAGCAGAGGCTGCGCCGGATCTATGAAGTTTCTGAACGGCAGATGGAAAATTACTACCGTGCCGCAGCCCGCAAACGGGGGATTACCGGTGAGATTTTGCTGCAGGCTTTGGAAATGCGTCTGGACAACATCGTATTCCGCCTTGGGATCGGTGCATCCAGGCCCCAGGCACGGCAGCTGGTTATGCACGGACATATCAGTGTGAACGGCCACAAGGTCGACATTCCATCGTATCAGGTCAAGGTTGATGACATGATTGCTGTAAGGGAGTCTTCCCGGAATCTGGATTTGGTGAAAATCAATGTTGAAGCGGCATCTGAACGGGCACTGCCGGAATGGCTGGAATTTGATGTCGAGAAATTAGAGGGGCAGGTCAAGGCAATTCCTGCGCGGGAACAAATCGAAATTCCTGTTGAAGAGCACTTGGTCGTAGAATATTACTCGAGATAATAATCTCCCCTTTAACCCTCAAAAGGTTCGAGCCCTTGGCTATGGATTATCAAAGGATGGAAATCTGTGGCTTGATCAACGTGCATTCGAGAAGGAGGGTGCTGTAGGTAATGATCGAGATTGAAAAACCAAGAATTGAACAGGTTGAATTGACAGAGGACTATGGCCGTTTTGTGGTGGAGCCTCTGGAAAGAGGTTATGGCATTACTTTAGGTAACAGCCTGCGCCGGGTGTTATTGTCCTCACTGCCCGGCACCGCAGTGACTTCAGTGCGGATTGATGGGGTACTGCATGAGTTTTCGACCATGCCCGGTGTAGTTGACGATACGGTCGACATTGTGCTCAATCTCAAAAAGTTATTGGTCAAATTGTATTCTGACGAGCCTGTAGTGGTGCGAATCGAAGCCAAGGGGGCAGGCCCGGTTCATGCCCGGGACATCATTGCCGATGCCACTGTGGAGATCCTCAATCCTGATCTATATATTGCAACTTTGGAAAAAGACGGCGTTCTCAATATGGAGATCACCGTGGCAAAGGGAAGAGGGTATGTTCCGGCTGAACGCAATAAACAGCCTGACCATCCCATAGGTATTATTCCCGTCGATTCTATTTTTACACCTGTAACCAAGGTTAATTTCCAGGTCGACCATACACGGGTTGGCCAGGTTACAGACTATGACAAGTTGACTTTGGATATCTGGACCGACAAGACAATTGCACCGGATGAGGCATTAAGCCTTGCTTCCAAGATTCTGATCGAGCATCTCAAGCTGTTTAACGATCTTAGCGATGCAGGCAGCTCAATGGAGATCATGGTCGAGAAGGAAGAAGAAGTCATCGATCGGCTGATGGAGATGACCATAGAAGAGCTGGATCTATCAGTCCGTTCGTACAACTGCCTAAAACGGGCCGGGATTAATACCATCGGGGAACTGGTACGCAAGACTGAGGAAGATATGATGAAAGTTCGTAATCTAGGCAAGAAATCCCTCCAAGAAGTCAAGGACAAGCTCGGGGCTTTAGGGCTCTCGTTACGGGAATCAGATGAATAAGGTAGGTGAGCGAATGTGAGACAGAGAAAGCTAGGACGCACTTCCAGCCACAGACGAGCATTGCTGCGGAGCCTCGTGACTTCACTGGTGCTGCATGGGCAGATCGAGACGACTGAAGCAAAGGCGAAGGCTGTCAAGCCCTTGGCAGATAAAATGGTTACCCTGGGTAAACATGGTGATTTGCATGCTCGGCGACAGGCAGCTGCTTTCCTGATGCAACCAGAGGCGGTAAAGAAATTGTTTGATGATATAGCTCCCAAGTATGCAGAGCGTAATGGTGGGTATACCCGCGTTCTTAAAACAGGCCCACGTCGCGGTGATGCAGCTCCAATGGCTATTATTGAGTGGGTTTAGCAGCCGGTACTTTCGAGCGGAGTTTCTAGGCTAGTTGCAGGTCGCAGAGGTGGTTACCTCTGCGTTCTCTGTTATTTTCGGCATGCGATGCGGAGTGGTTACGGTGGAGTCTTTGATCAAATTCATAGATGTGAGTTTTTCCTACAGCTCAGATCTGGAGCATGGTTTAGAAGCGCTGGCCGGCATCAATCTCGAAATTGAAGACGGCGAGTTTGTTGCGGTATTGGGCCATAACGGATCAGGCAAATCAACCCTGGCCAAGCATATCAATGCACTGCTTGTGCCCACCAGCGGCAAAGTGGTTGTTGCCGGCATTGACACGCAGGACCCTGAGCGGTTGTGGGAAATCCGGCAAAATGTGGGCATGGTGTTTCAGAATCCCGACAACCAGTTGGTGGCGACTACAGTTGAAGAAGATGTGGCCTTTGGGCCTGAGAATCTGGGCATACCAACGGCGGAAATCCACCACCGGGTTGATGAAGCCCTGGAAGTTGTGGGTATGAGCGAGTTTCGCCTGCATTCACCCCACCAGCTTTCCGGTGGGCAAAAGCAGCGGGTGGCCATTGCCGGCATGATCGCCATGCGGCCGCGCTGTGTTGTCCTTGATGAACCAACGGCAATGCTGGATCCCGTTGGCAGGCGGGAAGTGATGCAGACAGTTATCAAGCTTAACCGGGAAGAGAACATCACCATCGTCTTGATTACCCATTCCATGGAAGAGGCGATTTTGGCTGACCGGGTGATTGTGATGGAAGAGGGGAGGATTGTGCTGACGGGAACACCCCGCGAGGTTTTTTCCCAGGTGGAGGCTTTGACCAGGCTGCGGCTGGATGTGCCGGAAATCACTTCTCTGGCCAACCGCCTGCGCAGCCGGGGTTTTGCCATGATTCCCAATGACATTTTGACCATTGAAGAGATGGTGAATGTATTATGTCGATTCGAGTAGAGAACTTATCTTATGTTTATAACGCAGGCCAGCCCATGGAGCAGGAAGCACTGCGGAATGTTTCTTTGACGATTGAAGACGGAGAGTTTGTGGGCTTGATTGGCCATACAGGTTCCGGCAAATCCACTCTGGTCCAGCATTTCAATGGCTTGTTAAGACCTACATCGGGCAAGGTCTTTGTTGACGGCGCCGACATTTTCAGCAAAGATGTGAGCCTGCGCAGCATCAGGCAGAAAGTAGGCATGGTGTTTCAGTATCCTGAATACCAGCTTTTTGGGGAAACAGTATTCGAGGATGTGGCTTTCGGGCCTAAGAACATGGGTGTGCCCGATTCTGAACTGCATGACAGGGTGGATCAGGCGCTCGGTTTGGTAGGGTTGGATTTGAGCCTGAAGGAACGGTCGCCGTTTGAGCTTTCAGGGGGGCAGAAGCGGAAGGTGGCCATTGCGGGAGTCCTGGCGATGCAGCCGCAAACTTTGGTGCTTGATGAGCCCACTGCCGGGCTCGACCCGAAGGGCAGGGATGAAGTGCTGTCTTTAGTGGCGCACCTGCATCAAAAGGAAAACAAAACTATCATTCTGGTCAGCCACCGCATGGAAGATGTGGCCAGGCTGGCCAAGTGCCTGATCGTCATGGCCCATGGGCGGATTGCCCTGGAGGGCCCGCCGGAGGAGGTCTTCAGGGAGGCTGATTATCTGGAGGAAATAGGGCTTGGCGTACCCCAGGTGACCAGGCTGCTGCAGGTACTGAAAAAACAGGGCTTTGATGTGAATCCGGATCACTATACCATTGATGCTGTTGAAAGCGAGATTGTGAGATTACTGGAGACAAAATGACATGGCAATGATGAAAAACATCACGATCGGACAATATATTCCCGGTGAATCGCTTGTTCACCGGCTGGATCCCAGAACCAAGATTCTAGCTACATTTCTTTTTATAGCGCTGCTGTTCTTGGTAAACACTTTCACCGGTTATGGGCTAAGTGCGCTTTTGCTCTTTTTGATAGTTGTCCTTTCCCGGATTCCTGTCAAATATGTGCTGCGGGGCATCAGGCCGCTGATGTTCATCATTGTTTTAACCTTGTGTTTGCACTTTTTTATGACTGACGGCAGAGTGATCTTCAAGATCTGGTTTGTGAAACTAACCTATGAAGGCTTGATCCGCGGCTTGATGATGGTGTCCCGCTTGATCTTGCTGATGATTGGTTCGTCGCTTATGACACTGACAACATCGCCGATTTTGCTGACCGATGGGATCGAAAGCCTGCTGAAACCGTTCAAGGTTGTGGGAGTCCCCGCCCATGAGCTTGCCATGATGATGACCATCGCCCTGCGTTTCATCCCTACCTTGGTTGAAGAAACTGAGAAAATCATGAAGGCGCAGATGGCGCGGGGGGCTGATTTTGAATCAGGCAATATTTTCCAGCGGGCAAAAAGCCTGATCCCAATCCTGATCCCCTTGTTTGTAAGCGCATTCCGCAGAGCCGATGAATTGGCGATTGCCATGGAAGCCCGGGGTTATCGCGGCGGAGAGGGAAGAACCAGGTTTAGGGTGTTGAAGTTCACTTATCGGGATTTTGTTGCTTTGGTTTTCGTCGCCGCATTCGTTGTTGTGGTTGGGATCTATTTTTAGCGTGGCAGTTTAGGGTGATAGACCATGGCCAATTACATGCTGACCTTGGAATATGATGGCACTGCATACAGCGGTTTTCAGATTCAGAAGAATGGGATTACCATTCAGGATGTGCTGGAGGAAGCTGTTGGCAAAATTGCCAAGGAGCCGGTCAAAGTGATCGCTGCCGGGCGTACTGATGCGGGAGTACATGCCCTTAACCAAGTGGTCAATTTCCATAGTAACTTATCTGTTCCAGTGGAGAAACTACCAATAGCCATCAACAGTCTTTTGCCCAGAGACATCCGGGTTAAATCCTGCCGTATAGCCGCCGATGACTTCCACGCCCGGTACAGTGCGTTGGCAAAGACATATTTGTACCGGATTCGCCAGGGAGAGATTGAGTCGGCCTTCGAGCGCAATTACTGCTGGTGGATCAAACGCCGGCTGAACATTGTACTAATGCTTGAGGCCGGGAGGCTGTTGGAGGGAACCCATGATTTTGCCGCTTTTGCCGCTAGCGGCAGCAGTGTCAAATCGACGGTACGGACCCTGATCCGATATGAGCAGGCCGCCTTCGCAGGAGGGGTAGAACTGCGTTTTACAGCGGATGGGTTTTTGTACCGGATGGCCAGAAACCTTGTGGGGACGCTGGTTGACGTCGGCCTGGGCAAGCGGGAGCCTGCCGAGATCCCGGCTATTATCGCATCCCGAAACCGGGATTGCGCCGGAGCGACAGCTCCTGCATCCGGGTTGTTCCTGGAGAAGGTATGGTATGAATAAGCTGCATGAAAAGCGATCCTGCTTGACAGGGAGCTTGTTTTTCAGTAAAATTATATATGTTGTTTTGGTAATCTCCTATTGGAATGTTGTCCCAGCCCCGTACAACTAGTCCAATCAGGTGAGTGTACAGATCTATGCAGCAAGCATGCAAGGGGGGAAAGATCGTGAAAACGTATATGGCAACCAAAGAAAGCGTCCAAAGAAAGTGGTATCTGATCGATGCCGCCGACAAGACTTTGGGACGTTTGGCTTCCCAGATCGCTTCCATTTTGCGCGGGAAACATAAACCAATCTACACTCCACATGTGGATACAGGCGATCATGTGATTGTGATTAATGCTGAAAAAATCCGCTTGACCGGCAACAAACTACAAGATAAGAAATACTATCGCCATAGTGGTTATCCCGGTGGGTTGAAGGTCCGCACCGCTGCGGATTTGCTCAGCAGCGGCAGGCCGGAAAGAGTATTGAAATTGGCTGTTTGGGGTATGTTACCACATAACCGCCTGGGTAGGAAGATGTTTAAGAAATTGAAAGTGTATGCCGGCAATGAGCATCCGCACAGTGCTCAACAGCCTGAGAAATTAGACATATAAGAGAGGGGGCTAACAATGAGTGCAGTGGCAAAGACGGAAACCTATTATGGTACTGGCCGCAGAAAGACATCTGTTGCCCGGGTAAGACTCCTGCCGGGAAATGGCAGGGTAATCGTTAACGGGCGTGACATAAACGATTATTTCGGCCGGGCGGTTTTGCGTACTATCGTCCTGCAGCCGTTCGTGCTCACCAATACGGAAGGTAAGTATGATGTGATGGTCAAAGTACACGGCGGTGGTGCCAGCGGCCAAGCCGGCGCAATTCGGCATGGAATTGCCAGGGCACTGCTGAATGTAGACCCGGAGTTAAGGGTAACATTGAAGAGAGCCGGATATCTCACTCGCGATCCAAGGATGAAGGAAAGAAAGAAATACGGTTTGAAAAAGGCACGGAAAGCGCCTCAATTCTCCAAGCGCTAATCATGATGATTGTGAAATTCCCCGAACCAATATGGTGCGGGGTTTTTTCATTTATGCTGGAGGCGGAGGCTGTTGGCGCTGTCCCGGCTCAATTGGTTCAGGGCTGGGCACTGGCTCCCTGGGTTCGGGCTCCAAAGGCGGGAGCGGCGTTTCCGGTGGTTTTGGTTCCCGAGGCACTTCCGGCTCTGGTTCCGGCTCCAGTTCCGGTTCCGGCTCCGGTTCCGGCTCTTGCTTGGGCTCTTTCGGTTTAGGTTTCGGCTCTGGCTCGGGCTCTGGCTTAGGCTCTTCCGGTTCTGGTTCCGGTTCCGGTTCCGGCTCCGGCTCTTCGATTGGCGGCTGCTCTTGGGCAGGCGGGAGTTCAGGGATGGGGATGCCGACCTTTGGCTGAGGTGTGAACGTTATGGCACAAGGAGCCTGCCTGGTTGGTTCTGTTCCCTTGATAAAGGCGTCAAGCTCAGTGTATTCACATTGGTCGTTGGCCAGTAATCCGGTAAAAATGTCTATCTGCACATCGTCCACAATCAGTGATGGCAAAGGAAAGGGACGGGGAGGCTTGTCAGCCAGGCTTTGATTGATCAACTCCGCCCAGATTGGCCCGGCAATGGAGCCGCCGTAACCGGCGATGGGTGAATTATCATCGTTACCGATAAACACTCCAACCACCAAATCAGGTGTAAAGCCGGCAAACCAAAGGTCCCGATGATTGTTGGTAGTGCCGGATTTTCCGGCGGAAGGGCGGTCTATGGGCACGGATTTGCCGGTACCATATTCCATTACTGCCTGGAGCATATCAGTCATCAGATAAGCCTGCTGCGGGGACAAAACCTGGTTTTTGTCAGGTTCGAAATCAAAAAGGACATCACCATCCCGGTTGATCACCCGCAGGATAGGGCTGGGTGTGAAATATGCCCCGCCGTTGGCGAAGGGGACAAAAGCGGCGGTCATCTGCATCGGGCTGACACCTTCGGTCAACCCGCCCAGTGCCAAAGCCAGGTTCCGATCCTGCGGCGCCAATTCAATCCCCACATCCCTGGCAAAATTGAATGCGCTGGAAATACCAATCTCGTTCAGCGTCCAAACAGCCGCATTGTTTAACGAAAGGGCGATGGCGTGTTTCATGGTGACCGGCCCCCAGTAAGCTTCTTCATAGTTTTCCGGTTCATACCCGCTGTACTCCCGTGGGATGTCTTCCACTATCGAGTTCACCTGCCAGCCTTGTTTGATGGCTGCCGCATAAATGATCGGCTTGAACACTGATCCCGGTTGGCGTTTGGCATCGACAGCCCGGTTAAACTGGCTTTCGCGGTAATTCCTCCCGCCGATCAAGGCCAGAACAGTCCCATCCCTGGGATCCAGCGCCACCAGGGCCCCCTGGTGTTCCTGGCTGCCGAAAACTGTTTCAGCGATTTCCTGCATTTCCAGATCCAGGGAAGTATGGACGCGGAGCCCCTCGCTGAACACGGCTGTTTCCCCAAACTTTTCTATGAGAATCTGGCTGACCCAATCCAAGAAGTAGCGGGCAGGCCCACCGGTGAGTTCGGCAAGAATCAAGGTGGTGGAATCGGCCTGCTCTGCCTGCTCTTGCTCCAGATATCCCAGGGCAACCATGCGATCCAGTACAACCCGGCGCCGGTTCAATGCCCGTTCTGGATGTTTATACGGTGAATAGGCGGAGGGAGCCTGAAGCAAGCCCGCCAACAAGGTGCTTTCACCCAAGGACAAGTTGGATACAGATTTGCCGAAATAAGTCCGGGCTGCACTTTCCACACCATAAGCCCCTTCCCCGAAGTACGAGGAGTTTAGATAGAGTTCCAGGATTTGTTCTTTGGAAAACCTGGCTTCCAAGAGGACAGCCAGCGCCAGTTCTTCAAACTTGCGCTTCAGCGTCCGGCGCGGATGCAAAAACAAGTTCTTGGCCACCTGCTGTGTAATGGTGCTGCCTCCCTGTACCGTTTCACAAGCCCGGAGATTGGCGAACAGCGCCCTGGCAATACCGATAATGTCAACTCCCGCATGTTTGTAGAAACGGGAGTCCTCAACAGCTACAACGGCGTCAAGCAGATCCTGAGGGATTGCGTCAAGCGGTACATAGCGCCCCGTTTCGCCCAAAGACCCGATGAACATGCCTTCCCGGTCAAAGATCACAGCCGCCTGCATCGGCCTGCCGATATCAAAGGCCTGGACAGTGAAGAAACCCTTGATGAAAATAACAGCCAACGGAAGCAGCAATAGCAAGAAAAGAGCGAGAATCGTCAACCGGTATCGTTTGAACCATGCAAGCATCTGCCACCACCTCTGATCTAGTATTTGCGGCACAAAAGTTTTAAACCAAAACTTAATCATATAGCCTGGCGCATAGATACAAGCCTGCTGTTCTGGTTAAGCTATGATTGGAAAAGAAATAAGGAGGCCAAAGTGGTTGGCGATGCGCTTCAGAAAACAGTACCTCAAATATGTGGCATTGTGCCTCGCTGTAAGCTCACTGGTGATCATCTATTGGATAAACCAAGGGGTGGAAGATGAAGCTCCCCAAGAGCAAAGAAAGCCCCGGCTTACGGTGAAAGACAACGAACTGGATTTGCTGGCCAGGGCTGTTTACGCAGAGGCGAAAGGGGAGCCCTATGAAGGCATGGTGGCGGTGGCTGCGGTAATCCTTAACCGGGTTGAGCATCCCGAGTTTCCCAATACAATCGCCGGCGTGATTTATGAGCCGTTGGCTTTTCAGGTAGTGGCCAAGGGCACGATCAATCAGGAACCGGATCAAATCTCGCAGCAGGCAGCCTATGAGGCTCTGCACGGCCTGGATCCCACCAACGGGGCTTTATATTTTTATAACCCGGCCAAAACTCAAAACAGATGGATCCGGACAAGGCCGGTATTGAAAACGATCGGCAAACATATCTTTGCAGGTTAGGGGTAGAGCAGTGCACAAGGCTAAAGCATTGGTGACATTTGTCCTGATTGCCGGGCTGGCAGCCTTTGGGGGCAGCCAGTATTACGCAAACCGGGCTTACCGTATGCAGTTGGAAGCCGGCTATGTCCGGGCTTTTCGGGAATTGGCTGTACACATCGGCAGTTTGGAGACAGAGCTGAGCAAACTTCTGGTAGCCAATTCAACCACCCAACAATTTGGGGGGCTGGCGAATATCCTGCGCCTGGTTTACGCTGCCCAGGCCAATTTCGGGCAGCTTCCGGTTTATGGGCTCAGTTTGGCCCGTATTGAAAGCCTGCTGGCGCAAGTGCAAACAGCTACGGTAAAGGCAGCCCAGGGTATCTACAGCGCCCAACCGCTGGGCAGCTCCTCCAATGAGGGGCCAGCTGTGCGGACTCAGTTTGCCCGGCTTTACGAGCAGATCCAGTATGTCAACAGCGAACTGCAATCCCAATTGGCGCTTGGAGAGCGCAGTACAAGCTGGGTCAGCTGGCGGAAGTTTATCCAGGCATCCATCTCCCAGGCTGCTGAAGTCGCTCCCGGGGATCGCTATCCATTAATGCAGGCACTTTTGATGATTGAAGACGGCATGGAGCGGTTTGCTGATTCGGATTTCCCCAGTGAGTTGGGGCGCCTGAAGGGCCCGCTGCCGGCGGGAGAGTTGATTTCAGCATCGGAGGCGGTGGCAATTGCCAGGGCATTCTTGCCCCAAACCTATTCTCAGACAGGTTTTGTCGTAGACCCGGCCATCACCAATGAGGGTGAAGGGGAATTGCCTACATATACCGTGACAGCAACTAGTGCGGAGCAAAACCCGGTTACAATCGAAATTGCCAAGCAGGGCGGCCATGTTTTGTGGATGACAAACCCGAGAGTAGTGCGTGAACAGCAGCTTTCCCAGGCAGAGATGATCAAGGCTGCAGAGCAGTTTCTCAAAGAGCGCGCTTTTCCTGAAGTGGAGCTGGTCGACGCCAATTTTAACTTTAACCGGCTGTTGTGCAGTTTTGCCCCAGTGGATGATGGAATACTGATATATCCGCGGCAGCTGAAAGTACAGGTTGCCGCCGACAACGGCGAGATTGTAGGGTATCAAGGCCTGGTCTATCAAAGCTTCGTTTATTCTGGGGAAACTACGCCGGCATTGAACCCGGAACAGGCACAAAAATACGTCATCGAGACGGCAGAGATTGTGGATCGGCGCCTGGCGGTAATTTTGGATTCAAACTTCGATCCCGTACTCACCTATCAGTTCCGGGCCGATCACGGGGCAGATCAGTTTTTGATTTATATTAATGCTGAAAACGGCGCTGAAGAGAGAATTACCAGGGTTGAGCCTGAGTAAGGGTTTGGATTCGGTTGGCAACAATACTGGCCTCATTGCCCCCGCGGCGGGCAACCTCACCTTCTATAATCAGCAAAGGATGCTTGAACATTTTTTCTCCGTAACGGTGGTAGGTATTTTCAAAAACAGTAACGTCAATCAGCCCGAACTCGTCTTCCAGAGTGAGAAAAACAACTATTTTACCGCTGCGGGTCGGCGGGCGGTGGGGCCGGATCACCAGCCCGGCTATCTTGACTTTGGCCCCCTGGGCCAAACTGCCGATTTCTTGGCTGGTGAAGAACTTCTGCTTTTGCAAACGCAAACGGAAAAAATCCATGACGTGGGTGGTGGCGGATAAGCCCAGCACGCGAAATTCATTAAGCCAGCGCTGCCAGGGTGAAAAATCGGGAACAGGTTCCCATTCCGGCTCCAGGAGAAACAGGCTCCGCTGGCGGCTGCCGAGGTAATTCGGCAGCTGCCACATTAAGGCCCGGCGGTTGGGGTTCAATTGATCAAAGGCACCGGCAAGGATCAGGTTTTCAATTACATCTTTGTTTATATTGGTGCGGAAAACAAAATCTGCCAGGGAAGCAAAGGGCTTGTCGCGGCGCCGGCTCAAAATATGATCAATGAATTTTGTTTCCATGCCTTTGACTTGTTTCAAACCAATCCGGATCGTCCTGTCATCGGCGGAAAAGCCGGCTTCGCTGAGGTTAATATCCAGCGGCAGAATCGTGATTCCCCGGCGGCGGGCTTCCACGCAAATGGTATTTGGCGGATAAAACCCCATCGGCTGATTGTTTAGGATGGCAGCATAAAACCGGGCCGGGTAATGTTTGAGCAAATATGCCGTTTTGTAGGCTGTGTCGGCAAAGGCAGCTGCATGGGCTTCGCAAAACCCGTAGCCGGCATACCCGACAATATAGGAAAAGATTGTCTCGGCAACATCCTTGCTGATGCCGTTGGCCGTGGCTTTGGCAATGAACAGTTCGCCAATCTGGTCCATTTCCTTCTGGGAGCGGTATTTCGACATTACCCTGCGGAGCTGATCCGATTCCCCCGGAGTAAACCCTGCTATTTCCGTGGCAATTTCAATAACCTGTTCCTGGTAAAGGACCACACCGTAAGTGCCTTTCAAGATTGGCTCCAGCTTGGGGTGAATGTAGCTGACCGGGGCCAAGCCGTGGCGGCGGGCAATGAAAGGTTCAACCATATCACCCTTGATGGGGCCGGGCCGGATCAAAGCCACACTGGCCACAATGTCTTCAATATTGTCAGCGAGGAGCCGCAGCTGAAGGCTGCGCTGCGCCGGGCTTTCCAGTTGGAATACGCCGACAGTGTCGCCATCGTTGAGCATCTGATAGGTCGCCTGATCATCCAGGGGTATTCGGTCGTAGCTGAAATTTTGTTCCGCCTGCAGAGCCGTGTCCACATCATGGACGGCGGACAATGTCCGCAGAGACAGCAGATCAAGTTTGATCAGGCCCAGCCTTTCAATAGTGTCTTTATCGAACTGGGTAATCAGCACTCCCTTGGCGGAAGGCTGCAGCGGCGTTACGGTGGTCAACAGCGGGCCGCTGACTACCATCCCCCCCAGATGGGTCCCCATATGCCGGGGCACATTGGCCAACCGCCCACACAAATCCAAGAGGGTGGCAAATTGCTTTTGCTTAAGAGGATGGTTTTTCAATTCCGGCAGCACTGTCAGCACTTTATGAATTCCGTCGGCGGGTACATAATGAGGGATGTGGCGGTTTAACTGCTTAATTTCCTGTTCGCTGAACCCAAAAGCCTTGCCTAAGTCCCGCAGCGCAGAGCGGGCATGGTATGTCACAAAGGTGCAGACAGAGGCCACATGGCCGCTGCCGTATTTTTGGTAGACATAATCGGCGATCTGATCACGCATGGCGGCGTCAAAATCAACATCGATATCAGGTTTGCGGGCTTGTTCAAGGCTTAGGAACCGTTCGAAAAGGAGATTGCGCCCAATGGAATCGACATTGGTAATGCCCAGGCAGTAGGCAACGGCTGAATCAGCGGCCGAGCCGCGGCCGGCACAGCGGATCCTGTGCCGGCGGGCGTAGGCGACAATGTCCCAGACTACCAGGAAATAGTCAATCACGTCCAACTGCTCGATGATGTTCAACTCATGATCCAGGCGCTGCCGGATTTCCGGTGTGATCTTTCCATACCGCTCACGAGCCCCCTGCCATACCAAATGGTGTAAAAGCTGCCCGGTTGATCCAAACCCCGCCGGAACCTGAAACCGGGGGAAGAGATTGCGGCCCAAAGGCAGCGATACTTCACAGCGCTCGCAGATTTCCTCAGCAGCGGCAATGGCCTGCGGGTACTGCTGAAATCTCTGTACCATCTCCTGAGGCGGGGCAAAATAGTTTTCAGCGTTCAAAGGTCGTTCCGGATGAATATCCGCAAGCTGAGTCTGGGTGCGGGTGCATACCAGCAAATCGTAAAGGCAAAAATCGGTTTTTTCCAGGTAATGGACATCATTAGTGGCGACTACCGGCACTTTGGCATATTCGCCTAATTGGGCAATCGCCTTTAAAACCAGTCCGGTTTTGGGAAGGAAGGTATTGATCATTTCCAGATAGGTGTTTTCTCTGCCGAAGATGGCAACCAGCCTTTTAAGATGCTTCAAGGCCAGCTGCGGCTGATTGGAAAGGAGCGCCTGCCAGATGGCGGAACGCCTGCAGCCTGTGAGCACCAGCAAACCTTGATGATAGGCAGCCAATTTTTCCCAGGGAACAATTGGCTGTTTGCGATCGATTTGAAAAGCACTGGTAAGCAGCTGGCAGATGTTTTGGTAACCTTTATTATTTTGAGCCAGTAGAGTGAGGTGATAGCCGCCTTCAATAGTGATTTCCACTCCTTGAATCGGCTTGATGCCGAGTTCGAGGGCGGCCTTGTGAAACTCCACTGCGCCGCTGAGGCAGTTGTGATCTGTCAGGGCCATGGCTGTCATGCCGAATTCAGCGGCTTTCTGCAGATATGTAGTTACGGAAGTGGTGCTGTCAAGGAAAGAATAAACGGAATGGACATGCAAATGGGCGAACATAAAAACCACCTGCGGTTTAATTGTACTAGTCATAAATCTTGTGGAGGATCCAGCGCGATCGCGCCGGATAATGGTGAAGCTCAAACAGGGTACCGGCAGCGATTACCTGATAAACATGGAGTTCCTGTTCTCCCAACCACCACTGCCCCGATTCCCGCCAGCGGTCTTTGATAAACTCGACCTTGTATTGCCTGTGATAGACAAAAGTATGGGGCAGATGTCTGGCGGTTTTGACGGTAATATCGCTGTTGACAACCCTAGAGATGGGATTGCTCCCACATTGCCAAAATCTTTTCGCGGCGGGATAATTTCAGCTGGACCAGGCCAGCGCTTAACTGGGATTTCAACAACTCGATCTTTTTCCGGGTAGGGTTTTGACCGAAAATGTCCAATTGTTTAGGTGACTGGGGTGAAAAACCCAGGCCGGTGATCCTTAACTGCGCGACAGGATGTTCCGGCAGGATTACCGCAAGGGATCGGTAAAACACATCCTTGGCGGCGGTTGGCGGATCAAACTTGCGGACTGTGCTGAAATTGGCATGCCCATGCTGCCATTCCAAACGGAGCCCGGCCGCAAGCAGCCGGGCGGAATTTAGTTGGGCTTCAATTTCAGCCAGGCCTTTTTGCAAAAACAAATCCAACTGCGGGCGGCTGATGGGCGCGGCAAGTTCCGGGTCCGTTAAAAAATCGGCTTCCCAAGAGATCAAAATTTGTTTTTCCGGCTCAAAAGGCTTAAGGTCCTGGCCGCGGGCAAGACTGGCAAGGTTTTCCGCGGCATCGCCAAATTGGAGCTGCAGTGCTTTAAGGGGGACTTGCGCCAGGCCCTTGAAGGTGTCGATCCCCAGACGCTGCAGCTGAAGCACTTCCGGCAGCCCGAACAAGGTGTCAAGCAGGGTGAGGGGCAGATCTGCCAAAAAAGCTTGATTTGCGGAAGCAGGGACGGCAGTGTTCGGCCGGGTGAGGGTGGCAAGCTTGGCAATCAGTTTAGTGGCGCCGGCGCCCCAGGTGCCTGACAGCCGGCAAGCTTCCAGCTGGGCCAAAAACTGGGTGCCCAATTCGGCGGGGCTGAAATGATCCGGCAGGCGGCAGTACCAGGCATAGGCTGTCTCGATTTCAATTTCCTCAGTCCAGCCGTAACAGAACTGGAAAAGCTGCCTGCAGCTTTCTTCATTACCGGCTGCTTGTTCAGCGGAACAATAAACGATCATCAGAATCACCCCTTGCGAACATATGATCGTGTATTTATTCTAATACAGAACATATGTTTGCGTCAAGCGGTTAATTTTGCCAAATCTGGAAATGCGGCAGGAGGGTGGGTGTGAAAGTAACTTTTCTAGGGACCGGAACATCATATGGAGTACCGGTTATCGGTTGCGATTGCGAAGTCTGTCAAAGCAAGGATCCCCGCAATCACCGCACCAGGGCGTCTATTTTGATTGAAACCGATAATCTGCATCTGCTGATTGACACGGCCACCGAGTTTCGCCTTCAGGCACTGCGGGCCGGGGTCAAGAAGATTGATGCGGTGTTGTATACGCACTGCCATGCCGATCATGTTTTTGGCTTTGATGACCTGCGTGCTTTCAGCTATCATTCAGGCAAAGCAGTGCCGTTTTACGGCAACTATGACACCATTGCCGAGATGCTGCAGGTGTTCGGCTATGTTTTTCGCAAAACCCAGGTTGGCGGCGGCAAACCATTGGTTAAGCCCGTAGTTGTCGATGGGCCTTTTCAAGTGGAAGGCGTAGCGATTATTCCGGTTCCGGCTTACCACGGCAACCTCCCGATCTATGGGTACCGCATTGGTGATCTGGCTTATATCACCGACTGCAGCCGGCTGCCCCAGCCCTCGCTGGAGCTGTTGACGGGCTTGAAGGTGTTGATCCTGGGGGTGATCCGCTATGAACCCCATCCAAGCCATATGCATGTGGATGCTGCGCTGGAGCTTGTTGCCAAACTCAAGCCGCAGCAGGCATACTTCACCCATGTTACACATCTTTTGGACCATGAAACGACAAACAGCAAACTGCCCGAAGCAGTGTCACTAGCCTACGATGGGTTGATTATTACAATCTAACAGGCATCGGTACTTGCAGTTAACCATATATTTATAGTGTCAATCTGCTTTCAGAGTAGGGGTGATGATTGGTGGATGTTGCTGATGTGATTCGCAGGTTTAGCAAAACCCCACTCAAGCACCGCATGAGCAAGTACCTGCTGGAGTATGTGCTGGAGAACCAACAGCTTTTGAGCAAAATCCGAATAGTGAATACACGGGCATATCTGCCTGACTCGATGATGATCGCACAAGCCGGGGTGGAGGGGCCCCCTTTTGAGCTGGAGTTGGGGGCTGTCGAGCGTAACGAGGTTTCAATGGTCAACGGGCGTTTGGTGAAGCAGAAGCGGAAAAGCAGGGCAATCTGGATCCATGATCCGGTGCAGGCCGTGGAAGTGCTGCGGAAATTTGCCGGAATCCTCTATGTGGAATTCCGCTTTGCCGGTGAAACACCCGATTGGTACCGGCAGATAGTGGCCGAGTTTAAGGCTGAATGCGCAATGGAGTCAGAGATCACTCAGTTGATCCGGGAACAAGTGGAGCTGCTGCTCTCCGGGATCATCTTGAAAAGCGAAATTGATCTGGCGCTGCGCAAGGGCGACGAAAAACTGTTTCAAGCCAAAGTACAACAATACAAACAGATTTGCGAAAGATGTTTGTGGGAGTTCTAATTATGCTTGTTCCTGCTTTTACCTCAGGTGAGGTTGGCAGGAATTCATTTAATGGTTGTGGAAATTGTCGATAGGAGTGAGGGGAAATGAAAGTCAAGAAAACAAAGTCGCCACTTAGGGAATGGGTTGAATCAATTGTCGGAGCTGTAATCCTTACTGCTTTTATTATTGTATTTATTGCCCAGTCCTTTGTCGTGGAAGGCACTTCGATGCTGCCCACGCTTGAGCATAACCAGCGCCTGTTGGTGGATAAGCTTACTTACCGGTTCCGCCAACCAAGGCATGGGGATATCGTCGTCTTTAGGTATCCGGCCAATCCCAAAGAAGAGTTCATTAAGCGGATCATAGCCGTACCCGGGGACTTGGTTGCCATCGCCAATGGGAAAGTGTATGTCAACGGCAACGTGCTTGCGGAAGATTATATCCTGGAACCGCCGATCCGGGGTTTTAGCCCCCATATAGTCCCTGAAGGCTATTACTTCGTGCTGGGCGATAATCGCAACGACAGCCTGGACAGCCGCGATCCCCGTGTCGGTTTTGTGCCGAGAGAGAATATAATCGGCAGGGCGGTTTGGTCCTATTGGCCGTTGGATCGCGTCGGCATTTTCAGAATACCGGAAGCACTGGCGGAAGTAGCAGTACAGGAGTGATCAAATTGAATCAGTTCAACCAGTATCAAGAGGAAGCAAGGCGGACTCTAAACACGGAGATTGATGCCCAATACATATTGGCCAATCTCGGCATGGGATTGGCGGGAGAAGCCGGTGAAGTGTGCGATTATCTCAAGAAAGTGGTTTTTCATGGGCACCCACTTGATCCAAAAAAGGTAAGTGAAGAACTTGGCGATGTCCTCTGGTATTTGGCCAATGTAGCGGAAGCGGCAGGGCTTTCCCTTGGGGACATAGCCGAGCAGAACATCGCCAAACTGCGGGAACGTTACCCGAATGGATTTGAGCAGATCCGCTCCCAACAGCGCGCTTAAAGTTAACAGGCAAACCCAAAGACCTCGCTTACTGCCCGGTAGGATATGGCAACGAGGTCTCTTTATTTGAGCAATGAGGTGAAACGAATTGTTAAGTGAGTACTTAACAGTGGCCAAAGCCAGCGAAATAACCCTGATTGAGCGCAAGTCAAAATTTATCGGGCGGGCCCAACCCGCCGGTTCTGTGGCGGAGGCGGAGGAGTTTATCAGAGATATCAGCAAGAAGCACTGGGATGCCGCTCATAATGTCTATGCCTATATTGTGGGAACCAATGCGGAACAGCAAAAATGCTATGATGACGGAGAGCCGAGCGGCACTTCCGGATTGCCTACCTTGGAAGCAATCAAAGCTTTGAATCTGACTAATGTGGTAGTAGTGGTCACCCGTTACTTCGGCGGGACTCTCCTTGGGCGGGGAGGATTGATCCGCGCTTACGGAAGCGCTGCCGCAGAGGCGTTAAGAGCCGCGGGGATTGTCCGCTGTGTCCCGCATCGGCGCATCAAACTTACAGTCGATTATCCACAGATGGGCAAAGTACAGAATGAATTGGTCAACAGCGGTGTGTTCATTTGCGACATTTTATATGCAACAGAAGTCACCTTTGTTGTGGATATCCAGCCGGAACGGGCGGAACAGGTCTACCGGATGGTGCAGGACTTGACTGCGGATCAGTTCCAATGGGGGCTTGTCTCAGAAGTGTACCGGCAGCTTTCCCCAGAAGAATTACCCTAGCAGTTATGCAGTGTTCATAGTATAATAAACTTAATATGCTAAAAGGGGGTGGGTTGCTATCGGCAGATTACAGCAGTTGTTTGTATTGATCCTGATCCTGGCCATTGCACCAGCTATTTCAGCTGCTTTTCCCAAGCCTGTTGGCTATGTCAACGATTTCGCCAATGTGCTGGACAGCGCCAGTGAAGCCAAGATCACGGCTGTTGCAGAATCATTGGCTGAAGATCAAGGGATTGAACTGGCAGTTGTAACGCTTTCAAATATTGGTGATCAATCTTTGGAAGATTATGCTGTTGACTTGTTTGCCGAATGGGGGATTGGCGGGCCTGAAGACAGCGGGCTCCTGATTTTGCTGGTAATAGACACGCGGGAAATCAGGGTTGAAACCGGCTATGGCATTGAAACCGTCCTGTCGGCAGGCAAGGTCGGCCGCATTCTTGATGAGTCTGTCATACCTCACTTGCGCAATAATGACTATAATACCGCGATGGTTGAAGCGGCAAAGGCCTATCAAGCTGCACTGACGGGAGCATCGTTTTCACTGGAAAGAAATGACGATGATTCCGGCAACCTACGGGCTTTCTTGATCTTTTTAGCGATCGCCATCATCGTGTTGATCATGTCCCGCAGGCGTCCACCGACGGCCTCAGACGGCCCGGGCAGCAACCCGCAGCTGCCGCGGCCTATTGTCCATCCGACCCGGATGCCCCGCCCAGGAGGCGGCCGCACCGGCGGCAGATCTGGCGGCGGATTCGGTGGTTTTGGCGGAGGGCGCAGCGGTGGCGGAGGAGCCAGCCGCAGATTCTAAACTGAGGAGGGTAAGCTGTATGAAGACAGAAGGGAGAAAGAGAGGAGTAAGTGCCGGTATAATAGCGCTGATCGTTGTTGTAATCCTGCTAATCGCTTTGGGAGCGGTGGCGGGCGCGGTCATTTCCACCTATAATGGGCTGGTAAGGCTGGAGACAAACGTTGATGCCGCTTGGGCTGAAGTGGAGAACGCGATGCAGCGCCGCATGGATCTGATTCCGAACCTGGTGTCGGTCGCCAAGCGATACATCCTGCATGAAGAGACGGTCTTTACGGATATTGCCGATGCCCGTTCGCGGATGCTGGCGGCCAGTACCCCTGCAGAGATGATTGAAGCCGATCAAGCTCTGGACCGGGCTCTGGTGCAGCTGCTGGCTGTAACCGAAGCCTACCCAGATTTGAAATCAAACACCCAGTTCATCACCCTTATGGATGAGCTGACAACAAGTGAGAACAAGATCTTTCAGGAAAGGCGCCGGTATAATACGTCAGTGGGGGAATGGAACGTGAAGATCAAGCAGTTCCCCACTCTCATTGTTGCCAATATGTTTGGCAAAGAAGAGCGGCCGTTCTTTGAAGCCAAACCTGGCGCCGATGAGCCGCCGCTCATCGAATGGTAAAAAGCAGGACTGGGCAAACCCCGCTCTTTTTGGAATGCATCCGTCCAATACTGTGCCGCCGGCGCAATTGGGAGTGATGTTGGTGCGTCAATTGGTGGAAATCTATACCGATGGTGCTTGTTCCCGCAACCCGGGGCCGGGAGGCTGGGCAGCGATTTTGATCTACAATGATCGGTTCCGCCAACACGTGAAAGAGTACAGCGGGCATGCCGAGCATACAACCAACCAGCGGATGGAGCTGACTGCCGCCATTGAGGGTTTAAAGCGGTTGAAAACCAGCTGCCGGGTCAAGTTATATTCTGACAGTGCTTATCTGGTTAACGCCTTTGCGCGGGATTGGTTTGCCGGCTGGAAGCGGCGAGATTGGAAAAACGCTCGCAACCAGCCAGTGAGCAATCAGGATTTGTGGGAGCAGCTGCTGGAGTTGGCCAAGAAACATGATATCGAATGGATCAAGGTGGAAGGCCACGCCGACAATGATTGGAACAACCGCTGCGATCAGCTGGCGCGGGAAGCAATCAAGCAGGGATCTGCAGGCAAGAAGCCATAAAAAAAGAGCTGGGTTATCCCGGCTCTTGTTTGGTTTTGAGAGGGCGCGGCAGTTTCAGTGGCTGCCGCAGTGTTTTCGCATTGGGGCAGTATTGATCAAAATCGTAATTATAGCCATAAAGCTCATATTGATAATCATAAATCTGATGCGGGTTTTTGATTCTTGGTTTGATCATTGTCGTTCACTCCACTGTCAAGGCTGGCATTATAGTCTATGGTTGCAGTGGAGAATCGGTTAACAGATAGAACTAGTAAGGAAGGCTCAAAAAAGCATCAATATCCAGCATCAGTTCCGGATCAAGGATATGGGCTTGTTCTTTAAACTCCGCCAGATCCCGGCGTGTCATTTCGGTCAACAGGTACCGCAGCACAGTTATGGCCGCATCGGGATGTTTTGTATGCACAAAAATACTGATTGCCCGCAGTTGGCTGGGATGTTGGACACCATAGGCCCGGTCGTCGGCGCTGCCGAGGGGGTACATGGCACCCAGCTCTTGTTGGATCGACTCAAAGCGGTCATACGGCAGGGCAAAAATATCCGGTGCATCTCCCCCTGCCATGCGTACAAACAGCTGGCTTTCAATCATGCTGCGGGTTGTTGTGTGGAGTTCAATGTAGATTTCCTCGTCTGCTTCATTAAATCTCTTAACAATCTGGTTGAGCTCGTTTTGTTCTTCAAGTGAAGCCTCAAGCAGTACGCTGATTTTGATCCGGCCGGCAGCCGGATCGGATGGTTTCGGCCAAATAATGGAAACGATAATAAGGGCAATAACTACTCCTACCGCGATCAATAGGCGCTGAGGTGATATGGGCGGTGGAGGGCCGTCACCTGCCGAGCGTTCACCGACAACCGCTTTGGCCACTTGGGGGCACCCTCTCCGGGCACAGCCTCCGTTGTCTTTCCAGCAATCGGCATGATGGACCCGGTGACAACGGGGGCATTCTACTGCCTCGTCATCGACTGCCAGTTCTTTCCCGCAGCGAGAGCATTCCTTGCCGACATGACGAGACTGGGCATCGAGAATTTCCAGTTTTTCCTCCATGTGTTCACCTCCCTAAATCCCATGGATTGATACACTTTATTCACTCTAAAGATATCATATTTGAGCATGAATGCCAAGCCAGCGCACATTCAAAAAAAAGCCTGATCCCGCCGCCGGCGGCATCAGGCGCGTTTACAGGTGCAGCAGTTGATAATCTGATCACAATCACGAAAACACAATCAAAGGTTTGATAATGTTGTCTGTTTTGTTTTTCATCATTTCAAACGCTTTGTCTACCTCGTCAAATGAGAAGGTATGGGTTGTCAGGCGGGTTGGATCCACTCTCTTGGTCTTAACCAGGCACAGCATCCTTTCCATCCGGACACGCCCGCCGGGGCACAAATCGGTAACGATGGTAATGTTGGCCATACCCACACCCCAGTCTAAACGCGGAATGTGGACAAACTCGCCGGAGCCGTGATAGCCGATGTTGGAAACAGTGCCGCCCGGCCTAGTAACCTTGACTGCCTGCTGGAATGTGATATCCGCTCCCAGTGCCTCAACGGCTGAGTCGACTCCCTGGCCGTCGGTGAGCTCCATGATCTTTTCCACTGGGTTTTCCTTGGTGAAGTCCACAATCACATCAGCCCCGTAAAACCTGGAGAGCTCCTGCCGCTTCGGATCTGATTCCACGGCAATGATCAAGCCTGCTCCCAGCATCCTTGCCCCTGCAGTGGCCATCAAGCCTACTGGGCCTTGGGCAAAAATTGCCACAGTCCCGCCTAAGGGGATATTGGCATTTTCTGCACCGGCAAATCCTGTGGACATCATATCTGTACAGTATACAGCTGCGTCATCCGATATATCATCGGGAATCAAGGCCATGTTGGCATCCGCCTCGTTAACATGGAAGTATTCCGCAAATGTTCCATCCTTTACGTTTGCATACATCCAGCCCCCCAGAGCCTGGCCGGACTGGGATGGATACCCGCGCTGCGCTGCATCCGAGCCCCAGATGGGAGTGATGGCGCCAACGCAGACTCTGTCTCCTGGTTTGAACAGTTTGACTTCGCTTCCAACCTCCTCAACAATCCCGACTGCTTCATGGCCTAGGGTGAGATTAACCCGCTCACCAATGGCACCTGCCACCGTATGCACATCCGATGTGCAGACCAGCCCTCTGGTAGCCCGCACAACGGCGTCATTTGGCCCGCAGG
>JAAYNP010000015.1 GCA_012520795.1 Bacillota bacterium | reverse complement strand
GCAGCATTCCGGACTTGCCTGAGAAGATCAATGCCCCGGCGGAACGCAAATACCAGATCTCCTTCATCAATGACCGCCGACTCCATTATACTGGCGAAATCTTCTCCCTGGGACCAGCGGTATGCCAAAAGCGCGACGTGATCATTGAAAGTGACAGTGGAATAACCTAAGAACCGTTCCTCCATTTTCCCCAACTGATAGACTAATTTATAGGCAGGAGTAAAGTTAAGCCTATGCCTGATTTTCACCTCATTGCGGCGCGGTTCATAGCTGATGGCCACGGTCAGAGCGTTCAGCTCCGGAATACTGTACTTATGGAACCACCCGTCCATGAACAGCTCAGTGATGAGCAATTCATGGCCGTGGATTTGGCTGGCAAATTCACCGGCAACAGTCAATTTGCCGTCCTGCAGATAGCCTAAGGCTTCCAGCAGGCCTTTCTTAGCCTGAAACTCCTGATAATACCGTCCTTGAGGATCGATCTGCTGTTCACGCCTAAGCAGGGCCTGATAACGGTTCCGCAGCTTGCGGTACCGCTTCTGTTCCCGTTTGCACTTGCGCTGATCTTCCTGGGGGCATCCCAAAAGCTTCATTTGATCAAGCTTTTCCTGAATCGCTGCTATTTCTTTCCTGAGCCTGCGTTTGGAAGGTGCATTTTTGGTTTTCCGCAAAATACCCTGGAGCCGCTTTTTATTCCGGACCAGCCTTTCATATTCCACAGGGCACGAATCCCCGTCCAGATGTTCGCAATACTTGTCAAGCTCAGCCTTTAGTTCCTTGATTTGCCGCCGTAGCGAGCTTCGATCATCCAGCGCCTGGTATGTGGCAAAATTCTGCCCGAGTATGCGGTAGATCTGCTGATCCTCATAGTTCTTAATCAGGTTCAAGACCGAATTGTACGTCAGGTTGAACTGGCTCTGCAGCGGTTCAATTTCTGACTCCTTCATGCTCGGCAGTTCCTGTGGATCGAAATACTGGAGATCCACCATGGTGAACACGAAGCCTTCCGTATCGATGCCCCGCCTGCCTGCCCTTCCCGCCATCTGGAAATACTCCCGGTTCGAGATGGTCCGGAATGTCTGCCCGTCCCATTTGGTGCTGGAGTCAAAACAGACAGTCCGGCAGGGAAAGTTCAACCCTACTGCGAACGTTTCTGTACAGTACAGCACTTTGATCAAACGGTGCGTAAACAGCTCTTCAACCACATCTTTCAATGCCGGCAGCATCCCGGCGTGATGATAACCGATCCCCCGCACCAACAAGCTCCGCAGGGAACTCCAGCGTTCACTCAAAATCGGCGGGTACCGCTGGATCACTTCCTCTATCAATGCTTCAGCCTGCTTCCGCTCTGCGGGCGTGAGAAAATTGTGCTCCCAACCGAGCTCAACGGCATTAAGCTCTGCCTTCTTCCGGCTGAATGTGAAAAAAAGGCAGGGCAGATAATCGTCTTTGATTTCATCGACCAAATCGACATGAGTAGTCTTGGGAATCTGGCGGGCATCGAGCCCTTTGATTTTACCGCTGATTTTCGTATAGTGTTTCTTGAACTGGCTTGCCGGAACGACTCCCATGCTTTCCTCGTAGATATAATGGCGCAAAGGTACTGTCCGTTCCGAGTGAGTCACTATTTTGACTTCTTGCCTTCGGATTTCACTGATCCAAGCTGCCAGCTGTTCCACATTGGGGATCGTTGCGCTTAAACCCAAAAACCGCATCGTTTCCGGCATGAAAATCAGGCTTTCTTCCCAGACGCTGCCCCGCTCCGGGTCGTCGATGTAATGGATCTCGTCAAATATCACATAGCGTACATCGGCAACCCGATCGGGGGACTGCTGCAGGAGATTGCGGAAAATCTCAGTCGTCATAATCAGGATGGGAGCCTCAGGATTCACCACCACATCGCCGGTGAGGATCCCCACTGCTTCTTCCCCTAACAGCCCTTTAAACTCCTTGAATTTTTGGTTGCTCAGAGCTTTGATCGGAGCTGTGTAAACCACCCGGCCGCTTTCTCCATACGTTTTTTCGATCAGGTAATCAGCAATTAACGTCTTGCCTACACCAGTTGGGGCTGCCACAAGCACCGAGTGGTTCCCGTCCACATACTCTATCGCTTCTTGTTGAAACGGATCCAACACAAAACCCCGATATCTCTTGGTTGTTCCTTCGATAATCAACTAGATCCTCCTCAAGATCCGGATTAACAGTTGCATGATTTAACCGCTGCCAGTGACACTTCTGCTGCGTACGCGCTGGAAGAGACCGTGTCGCCCATCCCCACCGTGCTGACAGGATTGGGTATCACATGGGCAGGGACAATCAATACCCAATGATCATCCATTTCCATGATGCCGGTATCAATCATTTCATCAGCTGCCGGTAGGCCTAGGCTCTTAGCCTCGCTGACAAATGCCCGCAGCTGCCCAAGGCCGATCTCACTCAAGGGATAATCCGCAATCCGGGTTACATCCTCCAGCGGTACTGCACCGCCCTGCAGCGCTTTTACACCGTTGACGGCGGAGGCAAACAGGCATGCCTGCCTTACCACGGCCGGATCCACTGCATACGGCTTCATCAGCACAACTACATAATAACCAAGATTGTGCAGTTGAATTCGGGACACTTTCAGCTCTCGGGCAATCTGCAGTACCCCTTGGTACAAGCTGAATGCCCGTTCTTTTTTCACTATCTCAGCAACCAGATCAGGATAGCCCAGTTCATCCAAGAGGCGGCGGATTTCGTTTTCATTGATGCCAAAGCTGGTAAACAATGGTGTGATTTCTCTCAGCAAAACCACTTCGTCCGCCGCATTGGGCATGGGTACATATTCAAGATGTAGTTTCAGGTCCGGGTTGCCCGATTTTAAACGTTTCAGGTCATTGACGCTCAGCTCAATATATTCTGCCAAAGTCTCCGCGCGGCCTTCAATTCTCCCGTGGTGATATCCGGCCATAAAGGCCAAATCAACACTTTGCCCGACTTCGGCCAACACGGGCTGGATCGCAGGATCAAAGCCCATGGCCGCTTTGGGGTTGCGGGTTCCGAGAATGACCCGGTTGGCCCTTGGCGAAACGATTTCCTGATTTCCGAATTTGAATCTAATCCCTTTTGCATACTCAAAGATATAGTTAAGCTTGGTCCATTGATCGTTCACAGCAGTCCTAATGGGAATCCACGAGACTTTCCCATTTACTTTGGGGTAGAGTACTCTTTCGTCAAACATTGCCGCTTGCTTTGGTGACAATACCGGGCAGTAAACGCAGCTGGTTGCCCCCAAAGCGGCCATTTGATTGGCGATAATCCCTGCCTGCCCTCCCATGGCCTCTTCCCGTCCGGTAAAGGCCTGGTTAAACCAATCACCAAGCCTAGAGTCCATGACACCGTAGTAAGACTTACCGACTTTGATGCACTCCTGAAGCAAGGCCAGAAATTCCACGTTGGTCTTTATGGGCCAAACTTTCGTTGGCTGTGCGGGAGCATCATCAAGTATTTGTGAATTCTCCGTAATAATATTCTCGATCATCTCTGCATTGAGCTTGATTACTACATCCACATTTGCATTGAACCCGGCAAGTACCCGGCAGGTAAGTTTAGTTTTGACTGCTTGTTTGAGTAAATCTTTCCACATATAATGCCTCTCCTCCATCCAACATGATCTACTTTCATATATTACCGATTATCCACAATTATCCTGCCGGTATGTGCAACCCTATGTAGCAATGGCTGGCAGCCGGGCTATTACCAGTCAGAAAGCCTCTCGTCGCTATTCATGACTTACGCGCTGCCCAAACCCTTATTTAAGAGTCTCATCACACCGCCCGATACTTACTTGCTTGCGTATTGAACAAACTGGCATACACGCCGTTTTTACGAAGGAGCTCTTCGTGAGTCCCTTCATCAACAATCTGCGCATTCTCAATCACGATCAATTTATCAGCCATCATCACACTGGACAATCTGTGGGTAATCAGCAAAGCGGTTTTGCCTTGTGACAATGAAACAAACTTCCTGAAGAGCTCAACTTCCGCCTCGGGATCCAGCTGAACAGTAGAAATGCATGGTAAACTGGACATCAGAAAGGGGAAAAGACATGGCAAAACAGTATAGCGTTGAATTTAAGATGGAGGCTGTACGGAGGATTGAGAGGACAGGTGAGGCAGTGTCAAAGGTAGCTGCCGACCTGGGGGTTAACGAGAATACCATGTATGGCTGGGTTAAGTGCCAGATATATACCTATTTGCTCGACCAATTTGCCGATATACATGCATTGACTTTATCCGAATCTGACAAGGCAATGTTCTCTGCCAATGTCATAGAATACCTAACGACTTCCTGAAAACACACGCTGAAAACGTTCCGCAATTTTTTCAGCGAGTACTCCCTTGCATCGACGCCATCGAACAGATTCGTCCTTCTGTAGGATCATACAACCGGAGCAGTAACTTAACAATGGTTGACTTGCCAGCACCGTTGACTCCCACCAACGCTACTTTTTCACCTTTGCCGATGGTGAATGATGCATTATTGAATACCAGCTTGTCGGAGTTTGGGTATCGAAATGATACGTTTTCAAAACGGATTTCTGGAATCCTACACGGTATTTTGGTACCCAAATCACTAAGCATTCGATCAAATAATACACCTGCAGACACTACGGCCCCAGTATACAAGACAAAGTCGCCGATACTAAGTCTACCTTGAACAGTCCAGTTGATCGCTGTAAAGAGAATGGCCAAGAACCAGGCGTAGATGAGGCATTTGGGGGCCAAATGTTCACAACTCTGGGCAGGCCTTGGTCAATCGAATAAATGGCTGAAAGCGATTGGGCTTAAAAGCTGCCATCACTCCTCCAGGTGTTGTAAAACACGGCCGAAAGGTGTATACTTATCACTATAGTTATAATATCCAAAGGAGGTGCCTTTCTTGAGTTCAGTTCAAGAGAGAGTGCAAAAGGTACTGGACTTAATCCGTCCCCAACTTCAAGGCGACGGTGGAGATGTAGAGTTGGTTGGCATCGATGAAAACAACGTGGTTACAGTCCGTCTCAAAGGAGCATGTGTCGGCTGCCCGATGTCCCAATTAACCCTGAAAAACGGTATTGAGCGGATCCTCAAGCAGCAAGTCCCCGAGGTAACTGCTGTTGAAGCAGCCAATTAACAACTTTCAAGGGCAGGTTGTCCACTCCTGCCCTTTGCTTTTCCCGCAGGGAGGTATTGCGGTGGAACGTTTATTCGCACAAGCGCACAGCCTGGGGCTGGATGCAGTCGCTGTCACTCATTCTGCTCCGTTT
Organism: Bacillota bacterium; assembly: GCA_012520795.1. GTDB lineage: Bacteria > Bacillota > Limnochordia > Darwinibacteriales > DTU012 > DTU012. Next base: position 2,585 of record JAAYNP010000015.1, on the reverse strand, counting down.
ACCGAATCACTGCCAGTGCTGGCCAAGCTTCAGGAAACAAGACTCTACCCTGATTTCGCAGAGCCGGATCTGAATTTGCGCACCAATCCCCAAGCACTTCTGCCCAGTGTCAGATCGATTGTCAGCGCTGCTGTTGCCTACAAATCGGTATCTCCCCGGATAGAGCCCAAATCCGGGCTGCTGTCCCGCTATGCCTGGGGTGACGACTACCACCGTGTGCTTGCAATGCGCCTTACCGGATTGGCCGGCTGGATGCAGGCTCATCTTGGGGTAAACGAGTATTTAGTCTGTGTGGATACCAAACCCACCCTCGACCGGGCGATTTTCCTCCGGGCCGGGCTGGGTTGGCTGGGAAAAAACTGCTGCGTTTATCTGCCGGAGTATGGATCGTGGATCTTTCTCGGCAGCATCTTGGTGGATTTGGAACTTCCAGTCACCAATGATGCGCCAATGAAGCCCCGCTGCGGAGATTGTAATCTTTGCGTCAAGGCCTGCCCCACAAACGCTCTGTTTGCGCCGGGCAGGATCAATCCCTTTATATGCATCTCTTATTTGACCCAAATGAAAGGAGCCATCCCTCGGCAGCTGCGGGGAAAAATGGGGATCCGGCTGTGGGGATGTGACATCTGCCAGGAAGTGTGCCCATATAATCAACAAGCCAGAACCTCAGCCCATCCTTGTTTCAGCCCTAAAGAGGCCGCAAGCGTCCCGGTCATTCCCCTCTTAAACATCACCAACAGCGAGTTCAAACGCCGTTTTGGGCACACCCCCATGGGATGGCGGAACAAAGGTCTATTACAGCGCAATGCCGCCATTGTCTGCGGGAACCTGCACTTGACTGAAGCCATTCCTGAACTGGCGATTGCTCTCAAAGATCCAAAGTCTGTAGTACGGGGTGCCGTTGCCTGGGCTTTGGCAAAAATAGGCACAAAAAAGGCCAGGCAAATCCTGGCTGCCGCTCGCACACGGGAAACAGACCCCCATGTCATGGCTGAAATCAAACAAGCTTTGGAATAAAACCCTAAGAGTTGCGGGGCCATGCCGCATACCCACGGCTCTTGAGCACCTCGACTGCCCTGATCGCTGATCCCTCCTTGGCAAAGCCCAACCTTAACGTGCCTCCTTCGCCTTCCCTAACCCGCAGGATCTCTATATCATCGATGTTGATCTTTTCCGCACCCAGAATCGCGGCCACTTCCCCGATTGTCCCGGGCCGATCAGGAATGGTAACGATCACTTCATCCAAAAACGGCCAATACCCTTTCATTTTCGCCGGAATCTGATCCCGGATCGCTTTAGCTCCCACCAGCTGTTCTTCAAACTCCTGCTCCAGACCTGCAGCCAGGGCCTGCCGCATTGCGAAGAGATGTCCCGCAAACTGATCGATCATCCGGATAATCTGCTCCTTGTTGCTAAAACAAATTTCCTTCCACAAGCCGGGATTGCCCGACGCAATCCTAGTCGTGTCTTTAAACCCGCCTGCAGCCAAAGCCAAAGCTGTAGGATGTTCCGCATCAACGGCGGCAGCCGTTTGCACCAGCGCCGCCGCCCCCAGGTGCGGCAGGTGGCTGATGGCCGCCGCAATTATGTCGTGAGTCATTGGATCCATAATCATTGGCTTGGCCCCAACCCCTTTTACCAACGCTTCCATCCTTGTTAACACCTGAACGGCGGTTCGTTCTGTAGGGGTAAGCAAATAGAACGCATTTTCAAAAAGGTACGGATCTGCCCTTCCCACTCCGCTGGATTCAGCCCCAGCCATGGGATGGCCTCCGACGAACGGGTTTTTGTCTGCCAACACTCGTTCAGCATTCGCCACAAATTCACTCTTGGTACTGCCTACATCGGTTACCACGGCTTGTGGAGGCAGTAACGGGCTGATCTTTTCCAAAATACTCAAATTGGCACCAATGGGGGCTGCCAGGACAACAAGCTCCCCGTCTTTGACCGGAGCATAACCTGTATCCCACTCATCCACAGCACCCAAATCCTGAGCCAGAGCCAGGCTTTTGGGATCGAGATCAATGCCCACCACCTTCTTTGCCAAACGGTGTTTGCGGATCGCCATACCCAACGATCCACCGATTAATCCGACTCCGATGATTACAACCTGTTCGAAAATTGTGCCCATCAGATCTTGCCTCCCTCAAACCCTTTCTAAGGGTTACTGCCTAATATTTGACCAAACCACTGCCCGTTCCTGCCAAAACCCACTGTGATTATCCAATGTTAGTGGAATTTGTGATCTTTTTGTCAATTTATAAAGGAATCTTTCTTCAATAAGAGAATATATACTAGAGCAAGTGATTAATTTCACGCTCGGCAGTATTATTCCCTTTCCAGACTGGTTTGGCCTTATATGTAAATCTAACAAATACAAAAGAGGAGGTCGAACATATGAAGGCATTTGTAATGCGCAGGATTGGTGAAGTAGGGTTCATGGAAAAGGAGAAACCGACCTGCGGGCCAAATGACGCCGTTGTGCGGGCTACCAGAGGGCTGGTCTGCACATCGGATGTGCATACGGTGGCAGGTGCCATTGGTGAGCGGGTTAATCTCACCCTAGGCCATGAAGCAGTCGGGAT
>JAAYNP010000014.1 GCA_012520795.1 Bacillota bacterium | reverse complement strand
TACAGTGAACATGGCGTATTGATCCCGGGCAAACTGCCGGTCCTCATCGGACTCCAGATAGGAAAGGAGTGTATTGAACTCTTCTTCACTGATCACCAAAGGCAGGTAGGCTTTGTCATCCCACTCTTTACCGATTAGATACTCAACCCTCACTCCGTTCTCGATGGGGGTAATCGTATGCTGGCCGTGGGCCACGCTTCCGGTATAGGAATCAATGGTAATATACTGGTTTCCCACATAATACCCGATGAGAAGCTGGGAATTCAACCGATCCTTGGCGGCCCCTCTGGCAATGGTTTCCATGGCTTGGCGATCGGCGGGGTTTGAATACCAGATGTGGCCGGTTGCCTTAACGACGACAGCAATTTCAGTAGTACTGTCATTGATGTACAGCTGAAGATCGTCATTTTCCGCAACCAGTGCGAAATCAGAGAGTTCAGCCTTGGCAAAACTGGACCAAACAGCAATTATCAAGAATACCAACAAAGCTGTAGATAAGTGCTTTCGCAACCTCTTTCCACTCCCCTCGCCTGGAATCAAAGCCGGTATGCTATTTCTGTAAACATTTCATTGGCAAACCGGTACACCAGTTCCAACAAGTTCATCAGCACAAGTCCCAAAAAGATGGTAAAGATCATCCCCACCAGCGTGAGAATGGTTGTGAAAATGGATTTGCCCATTCCATACTCGTGGGTGACCATCATCACGCCGATGAACATCAAAGCCCCTGCCCACATCATGGCAACTGATACGAACAAGAAGTAGAAAGTGCCTTCTTCCAAGATCAAGTAGTTGCTGACAATAATCATGGGCAGATTGATGATGATGATTGGGATTAATGCGTAGGCAGAGGCGATCACAATCTGTTTAAACGTACCTTTTCCCGTCATCAGGGTAGTAAAGGCCCAGTTGACTCCGGTCCACAAACCAAAGGGCAAAATCACACTTGCCAATTCAACAATGATGTTCAACCGGCTCGGATCATTGTGGTTGAATAGAAAACCCGTATACTGCCGCATCAAAGTATAAGTGATCGTAACCAGAATCAGAATCACAAACGCTGCCGGGACACTGCCCCGCTGCCTGTATTTCAGCTCGTAGAAACCATCAAAGGGATGGGAAATCAGATACAAACCATACTTCAGACTGTGATACAGCCGCAGCAGCCTGCTCTTGAAACCTTTTTCTTCTGTTAAGGCCAGCCATGCAGCCTCTTTGGCGGCAGCGGTCTGCTCACGGAAACCTAGGCGCGCCTTGATCCGCGGCCACAGCATAAACAAAGCAACAATTAAAGCAATTCCGGTCATCACATATGAGAAGTTCTGTTTCAGCAGAATTTCCCGGTACGCCTGATAAGCCCGGGAATAACCGGAACGATTGTTGCCGAGCTTGAAATAATACATGGCGTCGGCATATTCCTCCTGCAAAAGTAAGGAGCGGCCGATGCCAGTGTAGGCCAAATCATAGTTGGCGTTCAACTTCAGGACTTCACGCCACACCGCTTCTTCCTGTAAATACTCACCTTTATTGTAGTGCTCAACCGCTTGCAGAATCATTTTGGTGTAATCAGTTGGTTCAAAGACCAGGATCTGGCCGCGCTCATCATCAATGACCACCAGATCCAGGCCGATATGATCAATGGCAATGCCTCGTGCCACCTGCCCGTGGCCCCGTCCCCGGTAGCCAAACATATACAACAGGTGGCCGTCATCATCATAGGTATAGATCCGGCTCCGGGTCCGGTCCAGCACACTGTAGATCCCTAGGGGGAACACAGTCACATCCACAAAATTGGAGCGCCCGTAATAGGTGGACTGCTGCCACATGTTAGTGTACCTCACGTCTCCAATCGGCCGGTGGAATCCATACCGCTTTAACGAATCTCCTCCTGCAGAGTTTAACCGGCGAATGGAGTCCCCTTCGTCACTGGCAACAGTGGCGTAGATAAAACCGGCATCATCCAGGGTAAAACCGCTGTATTCCACCGGCAGGAACAAGTTCCGCCGGGCCTTTTGCTCTTCGGTGGACAAGAGAAACCAGACATACTCCCAGAGACTGACATTGACTCTCGGAGCACCGATTACCCCACGGAAAATGCCGTCAGCATCAATGGTAATGAATCCTTCAAAATAGTCCTCAGATAAAACAAACATGTACCCTCTTTCGTTGACACCAATCGTAAACGGCCGGAAGCGGAAGGTATCCGGAAACATATCTTCGTGGCCAACATGGGGCGAGCCAAGAATTCGCAGTAGGCTACCGGCCTGATCCAGGTGGACAATGCGGCTGTTGCCCGTATCGGCTACATAAATATCCTGTTCAACACTGATCGCCACACTGCTGGGCCCGGAAAAACTCTCCCAAGTACCGTTATTCATAAAACCGTCTATGATCCGCAAGACGTTCCAGTCCAGATCCAACTGGACGATCCGGTTGTTGCCAGTATCTACGATATAGATGTGGTTGTTTTCTTCATCCACTACCAGATCCCTGGGCTGCCGTAGACTATCCAGGCCAAGTTCTCCAGCGGTAATCACCCGCTTGGGCAGATAGGCTATGGGGCCTTCCACAGGGTTATCCCAATAATCCCATGTATAGCTCCGGTAAGGGACCAGAAATGTGGAAAGATGCATCTCCTCAGTTTCATCGGCCCCGGCTGCACCGGGCATGCAGAAAAGGAGCGCAAACATCAATATCAGCAGCAGGATCAGTTTGTCTTTGTGCACGGCGAAGGGCAGCGTAATTCTCATCAATCATCCCCGCTTTCCATATCTATCTCAACAGCAGAAAGGCGGTACACTGTGCAGGCAAAGTCTGCACAGTGTGATTAAACTCAAACACAGCTATAGACCGAACATGTCTTCGATTATAGCTTGAGCGGCAGGCTTAGCTTCCGCAGCCGCTGTCGCAGGGCTTATATCATTATTGATATCTCCACAGACTTTCCCGTAGGGCAGGCTGCCGTTCCAGCGGCCGCCCAGGAAATTCATGTAGTAATCTTCAGGCCAAAAACTGTCTACTGCCGTATACAAGATCTCATATGCCTGCTTGTCGGCGACGCGGCTGGCAATGTAGCCATCCAAATCCTCGTAGTAGAAATCAAGGGTAAAGAGGTAGTTGTCCAAAGCGATCAAGCCCAGCGGGTATTCTGCATTGGCCGGGACAAACCAGGCATCGGCGGCACCAGGCAAGAACAGCGGCTCGTCAGTATGCGGCCCCTGCGGGTACGGCATGATCCCGTGGGTGAACGGCCAGTCTACATGGCTGCTGATTGCATAAAACGGCAGGAACGCCATGGCAATCTGGCCGGTGCCAAATTCATTTTCTCCCCCATTGGCGATCTGGTCAATCTTGCGCCAATCAACCCATTGCCGCAGCCCCAATACTGATTCCGGTTCATCCAAAGCCCAGTAAATGTTCCCGTTTTCATGGCGCCTGGTGACTGCGCCGCCATAAGCATACACCAGGTTCTTGGGGTCAACATCCGACAAGCCCCACTGGTCAATGATACCGTCGCCATCGGTATCGCGAGTGGCTTTTCTGGCCATTTCAGTTACTTTCTCAAAAGTCCACTCGCCCCTGGCCAGCAGCTCATAGGGATCCTCCAGCCCTTCCGCCTCCATTAAGTCTTTATTGAACACGATGAATGTTGCATGCCCATAATCATCTACTCCAGCAGAGAAAAAGAACATTTGGCCGTTGTAGGCTAGTTCATAGTTGCGGTCGCGGGTAATTTTCGGCAGGTTTTCAAAGTATTCCGGAGGTAGAATCTCGTTGACCGGGAACAGGGCGCCTTTGGATACCAGGCTCCAGTAGTAGGCAAATGGCACCCGCCAAAGATCTTCATGGGATTCGCCTGCCAAAAAGCGGCCTAGCGCAGTATCCCCCACGTCACCCCAGCCAACAACCAGTTTTTCATACCCGCCAATATTAAACAACTCCATCGCTTCCTGGAGCATCCCCGCCCTTGCCCCGCCTTCCTCAAACTGGGCTATGCCATCCCAGTGCATGACAAAGGTCACGGTTGCCCCGCCAAAATCGATCTCCCCAAAATCCATCCGGTCCGAAGTATACGCCAAAACGCTTGATGGCACCAATACTGTTATCAAAACCACCAGCGCCAGGGCTGTTCTCATTTTCACAAGAATCCGTCCTCCTCCCAGATGTGGAGGGCACTGTGCCGGTTTTCACCTTCACAGTGCCCTTTTTCACTAACCTAGTAGCCGTACATGTCGGCGATGATGGCTTGCGCCGCAGATACAACCTCTGCAACCGTGGTTGCCGGGCTGATATCGTTGTTGATATCACCGCAGACTTTTCCGTATGGCAAGCTGTCGTCCCAGCGGCCGCCGAGGAAGTTCATATAGTAATCCTCAGGCCAGAAGTTATCCACCGCTGTGTACAGAATTTCATACGCCTTCTTGTCGGCAACACGGCCGGCGATATAGTTATCCAAGTCCTCGTAGTAATTGTCAATCGTGAAGAGATAGTTGTCCAGAGCTATCAAGCCTAATGGATACTCGGCATTGGCCGGAACGAACCAGGCATCGGCTGTGCCGGGCAGGAACCGCGGCTCGTCTGTGTACGGGCTCTTCGGCCACGGCAGGATGCCATGGGTAAACGGCCAGGTGTCATGGTTGCCAATAAAATAGAAAGGCAGGAACGCAAATGCGTACTTCCCAGATGCCCATTCAGCTTCACCGCCGCTGGCCAAAGCAGTGGGGCTGGCGATTTGGTCTACTTTAATCCAATCTACCCATTGCCGCAACCCGGCAATCGCTTCCTCAGTATTCATAGAGAAGTAAACCTTACCGTCAGCATCACGGCTGGTAATGGAGCCGCCGTACGCATAGACCAGATCCTTCGGATCCATATTGGACAAGCCGTACTGGTCAATAATACCGTCACCATCAGTATCCCGTGTCGCTTTTCTAGCCATCTCCGTCAGCTTCTCAAAGGTCCACTCGCCTCTGTCATACAGCTCATACGGATCCTCTAAGCCTTCGGCTTCAATCAGGTCTTTGTTAAAGACGACAAAGGTTGCATGGCCGTAATCGTCGGTACCAGCGGAGAAGAAGTAGAGCTGGCCGCTAAAAGCTAACTCCAGATTCCGATCATGGGTAATCTTGGGCAGCGCTTCGAAATATTCCTCAGGCAGAATCTCATTAACTGGGAACAGCGCACCGCGGGAGGCTAATCCCCAGTAAAAAGCAAAGGGTACCCGCCACAGGTCATATTTTGATTCTCCCGACATGAAACGGTTCAGGGCGGTATCGCCCACATCACCCCAGCCAACGGTTACCTTTTCATAACCGCCGATATTGAACAGCTCCATAGCTTCCTGGAGTATGCCTGCGCGCCCTCCTCCTTCTTCAAACTGCGCAATTGCATCCCAGTGCGCAAGAAAGTACACCGTCTCCCCGCCAAAATCGATCTCCCCAAAGTCCATCCGGTCTGAAGTGTACGCAAAAGCACCCGAGGCCAACAACAGAACCAAACCAACAACCAGCACAGTTCTCCTCATTAGTTTTGAACCTCCTTCCGGTTTCTGCAAGTCATCCTGCCTAATCCAACAAGAATCCAATACGGTGGACATTCATTGATGGCCCCTACCACCTCCCCATCGCACTTTTACTTGATGGACATACAGCTGCCTCTAATGATCAGGTCTGTATCCATTACAATTGGCTTGTTAGATTTGTGATTAATAATGTTGAGAAGGAGTTCGGAGGCAGCTACACCCATCTCATACTTCTGCTGCTTAACCGTGGTCAGATTATAGTGACGGCTGATTTCAAGATCATCAAAACCTACAATCGACAAATCACCGGGGACAGATTTTCCCCGTTCCCACAACGCCCTAATCATTCCCACTGCAACATTGTCTTGGGCCACCATTGCTGTTGGCTGCTGTTCCATTGACTCCAAATTCTCGATCACATGATAACCGTACTCCTCATCGAATGAATCCTGAAAAATCCACTCGGGCCTGCAGTGCATCCCCAATCGGTTAACGGTTTCCATAAATCCCTGGAAACGCCTTTCAGCAGGAACGGACCTGCTGGTTCCATCTGCATAGCCAACTTCACGGTGCCCGAGGCTGTGCAGGCATTCCACTGCAAGCCTGGCGGATTTGTGATTGTCGGAAATTACGTATGATGTATAAGGCCCTTCCAGTGTCATGTCAATAAACACTGCCGGAATATCTGAGGCCAGCAATGACTCAAATTCAGGAATATCGCCGCGGATATAACTAAGTAAAATAGCACCATCAACCCGGCGGTCACGGCATTTCTCCAAATAACCAAAAGTGACACCGGTATTCCCCGGCCGTTTGTCTGCAAAGTAGAGGATGTCATAGCCTTGTGATCCTAGAGTTGCTTCAATACCTGGGATCACTTCCCTGAAGAAACTGTCAAGCAGTTCACTAGCCATAAACAGCCCTACAAGATAGGAACGCTGCATCGAAAGGCTCCGCGCAGTGGTATTAGGCCAGTAATTGTGTTCTCTCATCACCTTCAGCACTGCTTGCCTCGTCTTTTCATTAATACCGCTGTAGCTATTGATCACTTTCGATACAGTAGCTTTCGACACATTTGCTTTTTTGGCAATATCATCAATGGTAATTGCCCTTACTCCTGCTTTGTCCACGACATTTCTCCTATCATCTATTTTGAAACCGGTTTCGTTTATTTAAAAACAAATTCCAGGGCCATGGTTCGCAAAATGACTAGAGCTGCCACTTGCTTTCAACCGAGCATTGACATGAGCCTTTTCACTACTAATTATGAACTATTTATTAATATTATTCGATGCTTTTGCAAAGAATCCTTCCAGGAAAATGCAGAGTCAATATATTTTACAGTTGAGTAACAAAATGCGATCATATATCCGCAATAATGTTGCTTAAACGCCACTTGAGCCCAGAACGGCTTAAAACTAGCCTTATTTCGTCACCTTCGCCATTCTTCATCCATAATGAAACAGTACTAAGGCCGTCGACTGTAAGCCGGGAATTCCTGCGCAGGTTGACCTGGGCATCTGTGGGTTCATTTACGCAGAGCAGTTTTCAAAGCAGCCGGTACCGATGATGACACGAGAGAAGCCCTGTTCAAGGCAATATTCAGTGGTAAGCGAGGAGAAATGAACCGCTTGCTGACGGCGTTAAAAATCTAAACAACCAATGGCCAGGCATACTTGCAATGCGTAGG
>JAAYNP010000140.1 GCA_012520795.1 Bacillota bacterium | reverse complement strand
TTATGCACATGTGTTGTGACTACACGATCCCCCTTTTTGAGTTATCCACAATCTCGGAAATGCCGATGAATAAAGCATCTCCGTTTTTGGATTGTGTCTATTTAGGGCGTTTACTGTACAATTCAAGCCAGAAAGGGAGGGGTTTCTGCATATTGTGTCGAACTTTAACGTAAATACGTCATAATTTAACCATTTTGCTTATGTTTTATGTGAGGAACTAAGCATATCCGTAAAGGATGGTATGGGGTGAGTTATCAGATGACCGGAGTTACCAGCTTCTTTGCCCATGAGCAAAATGCCATCGATGAGATCAAGAGACACTTTTCGAGCAAGCAATCGTACCGAGTACTCAGTAATCTTCTTATTCATGATCCACAGTCCAATTATTATTATGAGTATGACTTGGTGATCGTTGCACCTACGAATATATATGTCGTTGAGCTAAAGCATTGGAGTGGACGAATCGAAATTGACTCATACAGTTGGAGAGTCAATGAGCGCAATTACAGGCGAGATCCACACACTTCAAATATTTATAAATGTAAAGTCTTGAGAGGGCTTTATCAACACAGCTTCCCAACATACCCGGGTGTCTGGGTTGAATCAGTTGTTGTCTTAACTCATCCAGACGCTACTGTAGAAGGGGCTGATTCGCCTAGAGATGCGGCGGATAGTAATAAGAGAAATCCAAGTTTCGCCTCCATTTCCGACTTTGTTAGTTATGTGGGTAGGAAAGGGGGAAAAGATCAAAACAAGATCCTGCGTGAATATCAGGTTGATGCAATTGCTGCTCATTTGAGTCGATTGACCCAGACAGAGAATAAGGCTCCGGCAGAGATTCTTGGTTATGAGGTTGTGGAGAGCTTAAGCGCTACACCGGGTCGCATAGAGTTGCTTGGACGAGATGCACAGGGGCACATTAAAGGTCTGAAGCGATTTAGAATCTTCAGGGTGCCCACCGCGTTTACGGAAAAGGAAAGGGAGCTCTTTTTACGACGAACCTATAATGCAATTAACTCGGTTTCTAAAATCGGTGATCATCCTAACATTTTGCCGGTGAATGTGGTCAAGGACGAGGCGATCGGCATCGTTGAGGTCTCCGATTGGTCTGACACAGGCACGTTGAGAGATTATCTGCATAATGAAAAGCCTGATAAGGAAACCGCTCTATCCATATGTCAAGGCCTCTTAAGCGCTCTCTGTCGAGCCCATGAAGTAGATGTAATACATCGAGCGGTAAAGCCTGAGAACGTCTTGCTTGTAAATGATCGACCTAGACTTATGAACTTCGACCTAGCATATATTATGGAAGACAATCGTCTAACCGTTATAGAGGATCCAAACTCCCTTATAGACGATGGTTACACCGCACCTGAGATTTTGCTTGGTGAGGACATTGACGAAAGTACTGATTACTTCGGGTTGGCAATTATCGCCTATGAGTTGTTTACAGGAGAACGTCCTTTTAGAACAGTCTCAGAGTATGTGGCCAAGGGTGGTCGTCTCTCAAAGGAATCAAGAAAGAAGCTCGTGACAGCCGATCTTCCGGACAAGTTGGTGGAGGCAATTTCTGATATGTTGATAGGGCACAGAGAGGATAGAATGAATGATCTTGGAGCTATTCTTGCAGCTTTTGAGTGCCGGGTAAGCAAAGTCGAGGAAGTCGGATCGGTCGATGAAATTCTGGCTCCTGGCTCAACCCATGATGTTTATGAAATCGAGGAACTAGTGGCAGAAGGCGCAGAGGCTCATGTCTATAAAGGTAAGACCATTGATAGTAGACCGGTTGCTCTGAAGATTTATAAACGTGATGTTCCGCGAGAAAGGTCTCTCCAAGAACTGAAAGTCACCAGCAGTATTAATTCCAGCTATGTAATTCGCTCGGAGTATTTTGGTCATTGGAGAAATGAACGGTACTTTCTCGTCATGGACTATGTCGCGGGTGAGTCAATGCGAAGTCTCATTGAGGAGGGAAAAACCCCAAGTCTTGATGACTTTAGAAGCGTATCTTTATGTCTGATGGAAGCTGTTGCAGCTTTTCACAATTTCAAGGACGAAAATGGCAATGATTCGACCCTCCTTCACTGTGACATCAAACCTGATAATGTCATCATTACTAATGACAACAAGCCAATTCTAGTTGACTGCACATTAGCCGGCGAACCTAGAGTTGAAACTTTCCAAGGAACCCGCGGATATGTTCCGCCCGACAGCATTTTAGGATCAGATATACAATTATCTGAGTCTAGTGACTTATATGCTTTGGGAGTTACTTTATGGGAATGGCTCTTTGGGCAGAAGCCATACCATAGAGCTTCGGTAGGAGATGAACCAGAATTGCCCATTGGTTTCCGGGACTTGCCCGAGGATATGAGAGAATGGTTGTTGAAGGCAGTTGCCACTGAGGCAAGAAACAGATTCAGCGATATCAACGAAATGAGAACAGAGTTTACTGTGGGCAAAAAGGAAATAGAAGCTCGCATCGGCCAACCGATGCCTGTAGCGATTGTAGAACCACATCCAGATTCGGTTACGCAAGACCTGTACGTTGAGTATCTGAATACCCTGGCTAATAATTCGGCAGGGAATGAAAACGCCACCGCAGAACACCAAGTGCTAAATAGCTATTTTCAGAAGATTCATGTAAGTAACCCGATCACAGACACCATTTACGGAAAACTCATCAACGAGCACCGAAATGTGATTTTGACTGGTAACGCTGGTGATGGTAAGACCACAATTGCTATAGACATTTTCAAGGCTCTCACAGGGGAGCAACGCTTTCTACGGCCCATAGAGAGAATTCCGGAACGCGGAATCGCTATCATTAAGGATATGAGTGAACTCTCCAGGTCAGAGCAAGTTGAAGTCCTTTCTGAGGCCAGCCGAAGCGAAGATCTTGCTTTTCTCATTGTGACAAATACAGGTACATTTCTAGACAGTTTTAAAAGAGTTTTCAATGGGACTGAGGTTGAAAGCGATTTGCTCAACGCACTGAGGGCAGAAAAGCCTCAATGGCTTTTCGATAAAAGGTTCTATTTGGTTAATCTAGGAAGAGTGGATAGTATAAAAACTGCTTGTAGAATTTTTAGGCGCATGATCGCTGAGTCAAACTGGATCAAGTGCTTGGATTGTAAGAACCCGGATAATTGTCCCTTATATATAAATGTACAGCTACTGCTAGAACGCGAGGACATCTTCTTTGAGCGTCTTGAGCTCTTGTATAGGCGCCTATTTGAGTACGGAACCAGATTGACCATGCGTCATATGACTGGTCATCTTGCTTATGCTTTGACTGGTGGCCTTGGTTGCTATGGCATACGCAGAAGGTCCGCTATCAATCGAGAAGAGAATTTAAGCAAGGAGCTTTTCTTTAATAGGTTCTTTGGAGATGACGGAAGTAACGAATTGGTCCACGCAAAACAGCTGTTTGCTATTCGGAAAATTCGGGAGATTGGTTTGGGGACAGTGCTAGATTCTAGGTTTGAAAGACGCACTTGGTTGCAGAAGTCCACAAAGGTTGATCAGGAACAGAGCGGGATTCATCAACGTGTTCGTAGTCTGATTACAACCTCGAACAGTGCTCTCAATCGAAGGCAAATGAGGCGCTATGCATTCTTCTTCGAACCTTTTGGCGATGAAGAAGAGAAAGAACGGTTTATAGCAACTTTCTTGCGTTCTGAGTTTCTGGTAAAATATGACAGGTATTGCGGTCTCTATAAAGAACTTCCACTACGGGATGAAAGTTATCTTAGAAGACAGATAATCCATGTCCTTCAGGAGTTCTTTACGGGCCTTAGATTCCCAGAAGGTAGTTATAAGGAAAATTCGATTTACATAACACTGAATCGAGAATCATCTTCCACAAGTACACAAATGATTCTAGCTGACTTTCGAGTTGATGACTTTAGATTGGTTGTAAAGCCAGTATACCAAGTTGGTGACAGCCGAAATGGAGTTTTATCTCTTAAGTACCTTCGCGGTAACGGTAACGTGGAGCTAGAATTGGATCTACCGTTCCTTGATTATGTTACCCGAAGATATAAAGGTGAAGTAGCGGAAGAGCTTTCGGCGTTCTACGCAGACCGCCTCGAAAGGTTCAAGGTTCAACTCCTAACCTTATATGAAAACGAGGAAACCTCTTATAATGATACGCATCTGAAACTCTTGGTTGTGGGTAATGGTCGGCGGATTGAGTTAAAACAGTTGTTGATCGATGATGGAAAGCTGGAGGTGCTGTAATGCAAAAATCCTTGCCTGCTCCGTTTCCAAGGGGTATGAACGTGTCGCGGGATTCGAATCCTGCTATAAGGCTGTTTGGAAAACGATTCATTGTCGATCAGACTGTTCCCGAGTTCCTCGTCGAGTTTCTGCTAGTTGTACAGTCTGAGAAAAGAATAGGGGATATGTATAAGAGGATTGTTAGTCCACTTCCTAGTTTTGAGCAAATCAGGAACTGGCCTGATTCAGCTAGATTGGTTTACCGACCTGAAGTGAAGTTGAATCTCAAGCTTTTTTCATTCCTAAGCAGCTCAAGGATTGACAGCCGACACGAGATTCATAGAGAACAGTACGAATGGATTTGGCGGGAGTTGAAGAGCAGAACTCACACTACCCGAGATGATACCGAGGATGTCGTGGAATGGCTAGAGGAGTTATTGAGAGCTTTTAGGGGTGCCGGTTTTAACAGAACATGGTGTGCGCAAAGTTTCTTTCCTGTGGCTAGTAGCCTATTGAGTCCTGAAGTAATGTGGAATGAAACAGTGGTCAAGAGAAAGCCTGTCCACACCTGGAGAGACAGCTTGGAAGGCTTCTCGACCTATTACAGCTTGTTCAGATACAATTTTCTAGCTCGTGGAGGGGAAGTATTATATCTTCAGCTCTGCAATGTGTTTACGCAGGAGCAGAATGAAGTATATGAGTTTGCGAGGCATTTTCGGATGAGTGAGGACGAGAAGAATTTAGAAATGCTCCATAGTGATCTTCAAGTCGGATTATCGTCGCTTTATGGACAACAAGATGAAGTACTTAACAAACTAGTGGATTTTATCGAGAGTATTGACCCGGATACGGTCGAGAGCATAAGTAATCGCTCGCTAGAGTTTGCTTGTGAATGGTGTCCTGCAGACAGTTGGAAGGAAGGTTATCTCTTTGCAGTGGAGCTCAAGCGCCTTACACTAACCGCCCTTGATCCAGTAGAAAAGTTAGAACTATTGACGACGGGCTGTGCTCTGCAGGTGTTGCGAAGTTTATGCGCTCAGAGTGTTAGAAATACTCGTATACATGTGGGCGCAGGGTTAGGTTACTCGTGGATTTTTACCCCTACAAGTAATGCTTCGCGGCACCTGCAACTAACGTCTCAGCGCAACCTCCAGGCTGTACTCGGTTTAATCCAACAGGCTCTCCGAACTGGTGGACTAGTCGACGGGGAAAACCAAGAGGAGCATGATAAGATCCTTAAAGCCGCTGATGACAAGTACGGCTATAAGCTCTTCCGAGCGCTCGGTAAGAAACTTGGTATTATTGTGCCATATCAAGGACCAGGAGCCAGGTTTGTCATGACTGATGGGTTACTCCGTTATTTCATATTAACTCTTTTAGAGCCCGGTCACAGCTGCTCTTACGAAGATTTCCTAGATAGACTATATGATAACTATGGTATTGCCATAGAAGGAGAGCACCTACGCGATGGTATGAAGTGGACGAATCTTCCACCAAATCTATCTACAGAATATGATGACAGTAGTTGGCTCAGGGAAATGCTGCGAGCTGGGGGATTCTTAACGGAGCTTTCGGATGGTTATTCAATCGTCACGAACACTTTCGAAATGGTTCAGACGAGGGGGTCTATTGGGCAGTGAAATATCTGGCAGACACGATTATAGATTATGTTTGGAGAGCAACGGAAGGTAAGGAAGGTACATTTAGATTTGTTCTTCCTGCGTATCCTTCCGATGTCTTAGTTCGCATAGGAGAAGTGCTAACAGAAAGAGCAAAAAAGACTCTAAACCATAATGTTAAGTTAAGTTATGGTGTAGCTTTTCATCTAGGTAAGGAATGGCAGAACTCTGCTTTGCAGCGGGAACGAGAACATTCAGAGTTGATTAGGCAGAGGGGCTGGTATAACGCGTCGGACAATTTGACGAGTCTCCGTAATCAGATACGGGATGAGGCTACCACTGATTGCCTAATTATCCTATTGGCTGGTTATGAGTTCATACATGATAAGGAAAGTCTGCGTGACTTCTTCCGTCTGGATCAAGCGAACATCTGGAATATTTGCCTGGGAAAGAGTTTTGTACCATGGATTGAACAGGCATTGATTGAATATTTGAATCCAGACGATAATACCTCCGAGTTTGAGGATATCTCAGACTTTATTTGCTCAATTTATGACTTGGGTCTGTCCGATTTGATTACCATCAGTTCTTTTTTAGAACGGTTAGACTTCAAAACTGTGATGTGCAGCAAAGACGCCTATTGTATTATTTTGGAAAACTTAGACGATTTTGGCCTACCGAATTTGACTGGGGTTCTACACAGAAAGGCTCGGAATAAAGTTAGAAAATACATTATTAACGCACACCATTTCTTCAATTACAGCATGTTTCTAGAAGCAAAAGATCGGACAAAAGCACTGAATACGATTAAGAAATATCGAAAGAAGGTCGCAGATGATGGGCAGGACGAAAGTTTACATGCCGTTAATCTGTCTTCCTTTAGGTCCATCAATGAGCTATTGGATGCAATTGAAGAATACATAGCGAATGGTACAGAAAGTCTGGTCCCTAATCTGAAGGCAGTAGACTTTACTTTTATTCTAGACAAGGTTTTGGGCTTTAAAGGTGGGATTATTTCTCCTATAAAGACGACATCAACGACGCTTAGAGGGAAAGTTCCAGAAATATTCCTAAATGCGCTCTGGGACTCACTTGAGAAGCTGAAGAGAGATGGTACATTAGCTATTAAGGAACTGAAACGGGTAAGCATCGTAGGTCAGTCTTTTCGACATGATTTTGATTCTATTGTTGATGATGGTGAAGCAGTGGAGCCTAGTGCGAAGGCACGAGAGTTTTTGACAGTCCTACTTGGTGGTGTGGACGAGTTTCTAAGCCAACGCGTGTTTAGTTTCTTGGGAGATAATGAATCTTGTTTTGTCGAAGTTAGCTCTCTGTTATTGCCCGAGGACAATGAGAATAGTTTTATATATCAGCGCAGTATGCGAGCCGAACCCCAATTTAGGTTTAAAGTTGTACTGGAGACAGAAGACGGAGTTGAGCGTAGTCAAGACTATAACTGGCCGCTACCTGCCAACCATCATTCGCGCCTTTTAGTATCATTATATGAATGGATCAACAGGCAATTTGCGTCTTCGGAAAGTGTTTTGCCCGCATTCTCAGCACCGTTCGTAGCGGAGTTGTTCATGGCAAAGGATGAGGAAGAAGCAGCAAGATTGCTCGAATTATGTATAGGCAATAAGAACAGTGTCATGCTTGATCTTCTGTCTGTAGCGAAAGGCTTGGGTCGAGAGGAGAGGACCCTGGCTGTAACGTTGTCAGTGGCGTATCAAGAGTTCGTCAAATGCTGCTTAAGACAAGGGTTTTATGTCGCACTTGAGCAACATTATCCAGAGCTGAGACGCGCATATAGAGATCTTCTAAATGGGTATCTGTCGAGGAGCCGCGAAAGTGTCCTCGGACCTCTGCTCTTTAAGGCTTTTCTACTTCTGCCTGAAGGCGATGCTCAACAAGGTTCACTTTGGAATGACTATTTGACTGGGGCTGTAGTTACACCGCTTCATCCTGCCATGATCGACATGATGTATCATCAGAGTATCTACTTGTGTCGAGTATTTTCTACTACTGCGCGACGGGCATTGAAAGCAGCGTCAGCTAAGGCTTTTGCTGCGAGGCATTTCGATAGAATTGTGGACTTGTCTAATATTCAGTGGCCTCTTTATGGAATTCTATGTGACACACAGAAGAATCTCGATACCAACATTAAGTCTTTGGGTTATGTACATATGCTTGGCAATCCCACAGAAGATGTCTCCAAGATAGCGACCAAGACTCTGTTGGAAGAATATGTGGCCGAGGAAGACGACTCCATAGACGATAGAGGGCTGTTTAGGGAGACCCGAAATTCTCAGCTAATATACCAAACACTCCGGGATTATCGTAAGTTATATCCTTTCGCAGAGGATGGTATCAGCATTGGTGCATACTGTGGTTCAGAGATTCAACCTTTGATCGCAGGGATAGACAAGTATGTCGAGTACGCTTCAGCCCAGCAGGAACAGGCTTATTCGGTACAACTGACCATTTTTTCTGACGGAGTGGATGACTCGAGTGTCTTAAGATGGATTAACGCGTGGAAAGACAGATGGCAGGTAGCTGAGCTTAGTTCTGGAATGCGGCATTATGAGCATTGCCAGATTTCCATTAAGTACCGCGTCGTAGCTAGAGACGATGGTTTTGAGCAGTTCAGGCGGATACTTAATCAAGCCGAATATGATGTGTTTTACTTTATGGACTTCATTAAATCAACTACTAGCAGATTTCAAGTTCTAGAACCGTTGACTATTCCTGATGACTATCAGAAGTTTCCTATCGTGGAGAAGGTATCATCACGGATGGTCGGAGGTGGAAAGGAAAGTCAACGAGAGAGGGTAGTAAGTAACCCACGTTTTCAGTTAAACGCTCTTCATGCTGAAGTTATGGCAAGTTTGAAACAACCGAGTTTACGAGAGCACAAACATATCATCGTGAGTTCAAATGATTTTTCGCCCATGGCTGATACGGTGGATGCCGCACATAAGTGTAGTGGCTGGGTAGTGTGTATTGACCCATCTATTGATGAATCGCTTCTCCGCAAAAGTTCCCGTGGAACATATGATAGAGAAGTAATAGCTTTCGGAACTGGAGTTGGAGCACATGGCGAAAAGAATTTTACCATTTCAACAGACCAGTTTTCAATGTATGACATAGAAAATGGAGTTTCGGCAATGATCTCGGGGGAACTAGGTCTAACTGATGAAGGAAACGCCCAGGCCATCGCTTCAGCGTTAGTACGGGAAGCAGCAAAGGTTGCTGGACTCTCCGTCGTGAAGGCTACGGGTGGGGAGAAATTTGTGAGAGAGTTGATTGCGAATGCCTTGACTCGAAAAGTAGCAATCAAGGACCCTGATGCCTTTTGCGATGAACTTGTGTCTTTGGATGCCTTTTTACATTGGTTTGATGAGCCAATGAGCGAGAGGAGACCGGACTTACTAAGGATCCGTGCATCAATTGTCAATGGGTATTTTGAGATTACTCTACAGCTTATTGAGTGTAAGCTGGCAGGTAAGTCGGAAGGATATCTGGAGAAAGCAAGAGAGCAGATTGAAAGTGGTCTGCGCGAACTTGTGGGTAAATTCAAGCCACGGAACTCTTTGGAACCAGACGATTATGGCCGGAGCGATCAACGGTACTGGTGGATGCAGCTTCATCGCTTAGTCTCAACGCATGGAAGTACTACAAAGGCGAAGTACGGGGAGACCTTGGCGGCCTTGGAGAGGTTGGGTGAAGGGTTATTTGCGGTGGACTGGCAGGCAGGTATATTTGCTATTTGGACGGACCAGCACACTGATGAGCTATCGCGAGACACATCCTGGCAATGCCAAAATGAACATGGAGTGTTTCCCATAGTCGTTGCCACAACCGGGATGGGATTCCTGAAGAAGGCAAGTCTCTTAGGCACAGATGAGCACTTTTTTGTCAACATTCCACCAGTAAGATTTGGCAGGCCTGAAGCTATAGACGAGGACACAGCGAGCCCAGTGGCTTTAGTGGCCGAGAAAGCACAAACGACAGAGTACAAGAGTAGTAAGGAACAGGAATCCCATGCTAGTCAAGATAACACATGCTCTCAGAAGGAACTGGGAAAATCAACTATCCAAATCGTCGATGATACGAGTCACGAAGACAATCCTTACGGTTTTGAACGGGTCTATCTGGGGGCAGGGACTCGAGGCGGTCGAGACGCATATTGGGAGTTTGGCCATCCGGATTTGCCTAACAGACACATTCTTGTCTTCGGTGCTTCTGGAACTGGAAAGACGTACCTAATCCAGGCATTAATGTGCGAGTTAGCGAGACTGGGTCGGAATACCTTAGTCGTTGATTACACCTCAGGGTTTACTAACAGTCAGTTGGAAGAAATTGTAATGACTAGACTCAAACCAACACAACATCTGATTAAGGTAAAGCCTTTGGAAGTCAATCCGTTTCGTAAGCAGATAAACTACATCGATGACATGCCGATCGAAGAGGATCCCGCGACGATAGCTGGTAGAGTGAGTGGTGTCTTTGACGAGGTTTATCAGCTTGGTGATCAGCAAAGGTCCGCCCTGTACAATGCTATTAGAAATGGCGTTGTTGCGAAGGGTGAGCATTTTGATCTAAACGATATGATAGATGAGCTTGAAGGCATACGAGCCGAGGGAGGTCCGTCTGCGTCCGCTGCAGCAAGCGTAATAAGCAAGATCCAACCCTTCGTTGACACTAACCCATTTGGCAGGGAGCGTCATGGAAGCTGGGAACGCCTCTTCAAGGATCCAGAGTCTAGGGTGCACATTATTCAATTAGCCGGTTTTATGAAAAACGCATCACGGTTGATCACGGAGTTTTCGCTAATTGATCTCTACTGGTATTATCGTTCGCACGGAAACCAGTGGAATCCCAAGATCATCGTGTTGGACGAAATCCAGAATCTGAATCACAAACTAGAGAGTCCTATTGGGCAATTCTTGACTGAGGGAAGGAAGTTCGGAATCTCACTCATTTTGGCAACTCAAACCCTCAGCAACTTGGAGAAAGATGAGCGGGACCGATTATTTCAAGCTAGCCATAAGATTTTCTTTAGACCAGCTGATACAGAAATAAAGGCCTTCGCTCAGATACTGGCAGATTCCACGGGGTTGAAGGTAGAGGACTGGGTTGAGAAACTATCAACCCTTAAGCGCGGTGAATGCTATTCCTTGGGTTACGCTTATAACGAACATACTGATAGTCTTGAGGTTAATACACACTTCAGAATCAGGGTAAAGCCACTAGAAGAACGATATTAATAATAGGATGCTTGTTATGGGCGAAGGAGGCTCTATAGGTGCTATCTCTCAGTTTTCACTTGACTTTTGCTCCCGAACGTCGCTATTTGGCTGCTCTTTTGGAATATGCAGCTTTGGGAAAATCGGGGTCTATGCGAGAAATGGCTGATGATACTGGAATCCCAATGGGCGAGTCGACTGGGAAACTGCCTGCAATATTGCGGTATGCACAAGGCATGGGTCTAATTGAGGTCGACGGTAACTCCATAAAACGCCCTCTTATTACCGATTTTGGTCGTGTGGTTTTTGAGGAAGATCCATTATTGGGAGAAGGTCTGACCCAATGGTTGGTCCATTTTAATATGTGCCGGGGAGATATTGGTGCGATTGCTTGGCATAGTGTTTTCGCTCAGAGTATGCTAGGTTCATCTTTTAGCAAGCTCCAATTAGAAGAGTATCTGACCGGAGTCTTTGGTGGCAAGGATAGAAGTGGTCCTTTGTTAGTGACTTATTCTGACGATGCGGCCTTGGCTAGGGCTGGCGTCTTAAAGTTTGAAGACGTCATGATCTTAAGAGCCAAAGCCCCCCTCATACGTAGTTACGCCGTTGGGTATTCAGCATTTCTGTTGACGTTAATGGACGCGTACTTTCCTTCGGAAACACAGGTAACAACAACTGACTTCAATGACGCGTCCAGTTGGTTTGATGTCTGCTTTTGGACTGACGCTGAAAGAGAAATGGCGTTGACTATGATGGAGGAGACGGGGAACATCTCAATTGACAGGCAGATGAGACCCTGGATTATCGAGAAAAGGAAACCGGCGGCAGAAGTATGGCCAACTACATGGGCAGATTTAGCTTAAGGAGGAGGGGTAACGATGGAACTCGGTAATATTGTATCTTTTCGTAAGGACTTGCTGTTCAACGGTGCTGTGCAGGTCAGTTGGTTAGAAGAAGATCCGAGACTAGCAAGCAAGGCAGCGGAGTATTTTGCTTTTCATGGTCCTAGTTACCATGGGGTTTCAAGAGCTGATTTTACGAATAGTAGCCATAAATTGGTCGACACAGCGTCTTTCGTTAATGACGTTTTGAGTCGGTTAGCTGGTAGGACACAAGATGATCCCTTTATGCTGGCGATAGCTGGGTATGGGACTGGAAAATCCCATCTAGCAGTGACGCTTTCAAACTTCCTAGGTTACCCCAGTTCTGCAACGTCGGAACGTATTCTCAAGAATCTGAAACGTGCCGATTCGCAAATAACAGCAGACATTAGTGTTTTGCTGAAGAATGTAGCCAAGCCTTTTTTGGTTGTGACTATAAATGGGATGAAAGACTTTGACTTAAGTGCCGAGATAACTAGGCAAATTCTGAAGAAGCTGTCCGATGATGGATTGGACACAACTGTACTTGAGAACTTACGTCCTCGTTTTCGGACGGCCATACATTTTACCGAATCTTTCTTTGAGCCGTTACGACAGGATTTTGTCGACTTGTTTGGTCCGATTTCTCTTGACGATATAATAGCGAGACTTAAGTCCCAGGATGAAGAGGCTTTCGCTACTGTAAGTGAGATTTATTCCTCGAAAATGGGTTCCCCCATCCACGCGGTAGGGCAAGAATCCCTACACGACTTTATTCGGGTTACTAAGGAGAACTATTGCGGTGAGGGTAACCATTATGCTGGACTGTTGATCTTGTTCGATGAGTTTGGACGTTATCTGGAGTTCTCGGTTCAAAAGCCTCACATTGCGGGCTCTGGCGCTTTGCAGCAACTCTTCGAATGTGTCCAGGCAAATGAAGATGCAGTAATGCTTGTGTGTTTTATCCAATATGAGCTCAGGGCATATGTCTCTCGCATAGCTCCTGAGTTGAGAGATGATTTGAACCGTTATGTAACACGTTACGATTCTGCCCGGAAGGTCAGGCTTTCTACTAACATTGAAACACTAATTGCGAACCTTTTGGACAAGCAAGATCTTGGTTTCATCCAGAAAGAACTAGGGGCGTCGCGCGAGGTATATGCTACAGTTCATAGACAGATGAAACATTGGTTTCCTGAACTAAAGGATCACGCTTTATGGAATGATCAGGATCTTTTTGAGCAGGTTGTATGCGAAGGGTGCTGGCCTCTTCATCCGGTATCCGTTTGGACCTTGTACAAGCTATCGACCGTTGGGAAGTTACTGCAACAACGTTCTGCATTATCACTTTTGGCAGAAGTGTATGATGAGTTGAAAACAGCTGACTTCGGCGGTGGTCGAACCATAACACCTGTAGATCTTTGTAGCGACTCCTTGGTCAATGAGTTTCTATCTTCAGAACGCTTCGGTCAGCAAGGGGCTTCGGCTCACGCTTACGAAACTGTGTTAGATAAGTATAGGCATGAGCTTGGTTGTGAAGATGTAAGAGTTCTGAAGTCTGTTTTACTATCATCTAAACTTGGCACTAAGGCTAAGTCCAAGGAGGACGCACTTGCTTTGCTATCGGCTTTTTGTGGTCTTGAGCCGGAGGAAACGAAGCACATTTTACATGTGCTAGAAAAGGAACTAGCTGTCTTAGAGTGGAATGAGCACATTCTCCGCTATGAAATAACCGGCGATTCGGTGCCTAGAAGAGCGTTTCTAGCATATCTCCAGGCTAAGATAGAGGATATTAACTCCAACCAGAGGGCGGAGATATTTGCTCAAAACTTTAAGCAGTGGATTGATCTAGACACGTATCAAACCGATTTCGGAGCACAGAACAATATAACTACGCAGGATTGGCACTATGCCGTATCGTTTTCCAACATAGAGATGCTCCGAGGCAAAATCGATTTTGCCGTACGGACTTGGCGTGTTAGCTACCAACCTGACGATCCTAAGGGGCAACTGGTTTATTGCTACGCTGGCCCAAATAGTAACCTGGAATCTGTCAAAAGGCAGGCTCGCAATCTCCTAAAGTCATGTCTTGAAGAACACCATATATCTTTGGATAGTGGCGCTCCAGTTGCCATCATTTTCTTACATGATATAGATGGTAGTCTCGGAGAGAAACTTGCGGGCTATTGGATTCTAAGCAACAATATGGACGAAGAAGAAGTAGCGAGGTATCAACACTTCATAGCGGATCGCAAACAAGCATTGGAGTTCGAAATGAAGGACCTCTTTTCTGCCCTTGAGAAGGATAGGCATATCATTTTCGCAACTAACCAGGATATTCCCGCATCAAGAACTAAGGTCATGCTTAGCCGAGCTTTCAGCGTAATTTACCCAAAGATAATACCCTTTGACTTCGATGGTTTTAGCACAGTGAGAGGAAATGCTGCAAAAGACGCGCAGGTATTTACAAGGCAGTTAATAACCGGTCGTTTTGATAGAGAATGGATCAGCACCGCCACTCCTGCCCAGCAAAATCGTGCTCATAAGGTTCTAGTAGATTTGTGGGGGATATTAGATAGTGATGGAACACTCCGGCTAAAACCTATGAATAAGGTATTGCGCGAAATAGTCGAGCTCCTCACGGACAAGCTTAGTGCGGCGTGCAAGGGTGAAACGGAACCCCTTAATCTCGGAACCGTGATGGAGATTCTTTGCTCTCCCCCTTATGGATGTAATGTGGCATCGGCAGGTCTTATCATAGCCTTGTTCATTGGGAGCAGGCGCAATGAAGTGAACCTCTTGAAGGATGGTGTTTCGATAGGCATTGAAAACTGGCTTTCCACAGCGATGCCCAAGAACTTTTTTGACCTATCGGTATTAGCTTCTACGGAACTAGTGCAGGTGTCCCAAGATAGCCTTTCGGAATGGGAGAGCTTGTTGGAAGATTGGGAGCTCGAAGAAGCAATTCTCGGCTCTTTGGAATATCAAAAAAAGGCTCATGAACTGCAGGAACGAGTTCCACTTCCTCCACAGTTATTTTGGAAACATAAGAATCTCTCTGAGAAGGCTGACAACCTGAGGCGTGAACT
This sequence comes from Bacillota bacterium, assembly GCA_012520795.1. GTDB lineage: Bacteria > Bacillota > Limnochordia > Darwinibacteriales > DTU012 > DTU012. The sequence goes on along the minus strand of JAAYNP010000140.1, from coordinate 8,950 downwards.
AGATCATTTCAACAAACAGCTAACGGATGAAATTGAAAAAATCGAGGTAGGAAAAGAACGAATGGACCTCAATAGAGTCTCATGGGGGGGAAGCGTCCTTGTCGACATGCGTGATGCAATGGTTGGCAGCGACAAATGGGAACTAAGCCACATTAAGGAAGTTGAAAAACATATAGCTAGTAGTCGACTTTTTCTCAAAACACACTTTGCCGAGTGGCTAAGGCAGCAGAAGGCCTATAACGTTCGTAACCTTGACACGTTCAGAGTTCGCATGTCGCGGATCGGTAATAACCTAGAGAAACTGGATTTGATTGAAGAAAAAGCTGCAGTAACTGAACACACTGAGATGATCGAAGCGAAAATAAAAGAGATAGAGGATGCTACCCGACTAGCTTCGGATATAGAGAGTTTTATCGCTCGAAACGCTACCAGCTCCAATATTAAAGTAACGACGCTGAAGTCCTTGCTTGAACGAATACAGCAAGAATTTTTGGGACGAATAGATGTCGCCGAGAAGCTTCCCAACTTAGATGTAAAAGAGCTGACTATTGCCAAGCGCCGGCTAGCTGAATTTCAACGACAAGTCATCGCAAAATTGGATAACTATCGTGGACGGATGATGGAGCTCTACAACATCGAACAGCTGAGTTCTGCTGATGACATAGCTTTTTGGCGAGGCGAAGTTGCCAATCTAATCAGCATATATGAAGGGGAAGATCATGATCTAGCGGACTTATCCCAAGTTCAAAGGCAGTTAGATTTGATGGAGAGGCACTTTAGGATGTTAAACGACATGAATCGTACTGACCTTGAACTTGCTGAACTCTTGACCCAGTGCTTTGTGGAAACAAACATGGCATTTGCAGATGATGCCCCTCCTCTAGATGCTGAGTCGGTTTACGAAGGAATATACGAGAGAGTGCTTATGGAACGAAAGGCACTGGCGGAGACATGGATGGAGATGAATGTCCCTGCATTAGACGAGATTTGCAAGTATACTGCTGTCGAGGCACAGCAAACGAAGAGTCGACTTGAGTCTAGACCAGCTTACCTAGCAGAATCGCAGGTCGATTTGGTTAAAATGGCTTCAGAATCTTGTAGAGCTCGACTAGATGAATTGGAAGTAGAGGGACTGTTGGTACGTTATCAAGTAATGTCGAATGACAACAAGAGAAGGTTCTTGGAGGCGATTTTCCACGATGTTTTGGAAGTAGGTGTTGAGCTCCGTCGGGGCCAATGAGTGCTAAAACCAATGAGAATGAACACTGTACTTGGTTGATTGCGTTACGGATCCTCCTCGGCCATCAGACGAGGAGGATTTATTTAGAACAGACGTTCGATAAAGACCTCTTTTTGCAGGAGATGGAACGGGTCGCGGCGAATGAGATAATGTGTTCCAGACTAACAAAAGGAGGGCGACAATGAACCTTTCTTGGTGCCCAAGTTGCAATGTACCGATAATTGGTAAGGACGAATGCTCTTGTGGATCTTCCACAAAGTATCTGAGCACTGACGCAAGACCTGTCTTTCCGCAGGAGCGCTACTTGTTGTACCTGTTAACAGGCAATCAGGATTATCTTTCTAAATCTGTGTGGGCGGGCAGAGGATATCGGTTTTTCCTGGACGGGGTAGTAGTTAAGGAATCTCTTAATGACCTAATGAATGAGGCACCTTTGGACGCTATCCGGTCGAGTCTCATGAGTGTTTGCCTCGATCACATGTACGAGGGTTTTGAAGCTGAAATAGAGCGTTTGGTCCAGGAAAACAGGGAACACATTCAGCAATTAGAGTACGCTGCAGAGCACGCAATTAGGGATGCCGTTGAGAAGCACCACAATTTCCTGCCTGTTGTGAGTTTTAGCGGCGGTAAAGACTCTACGGTAGTGTCAGGCCTTGTTTCTAGAGCATTGTCAAATCCGTCTATCCTCCACCTTTTCAGTGATACTACCTTGGAATTCCCTTTAACTATAGAGTATATTATAAAGTTCAGAGAAAAATACAACAAGACACCCTTTATCACTTCGCGTTCAAATCATGACTTCATGTCCTTATGTGAAGAAATTGGCCCTCCTAGTAGGGTGATAAGCTGGTGTTGTACCGTGTTTAAGACAGGTCCTTTGAACGCGAAAATCAATGGGTTTGCTAAGAACACGCGACTCTTGACTTTCTATGGTATTAGAGCAGCAGAGTCGACCTCCAGAAGTGATTATCAATCGGACTATTTTGAGGACTATATGGGATTCCATAAGGTGGCTGATGTGGCAAAAAGCCCTAAAATTGCCAAGCAAAAGGTTGTTTCACCGATTTTTGATTGGTTAGATATTGATATCTGGTTGTATATCTTTTATAGAAAACTAGAGTTTAACGATAGTTATCGATTGGGGTTTCCTAGGGTTGGTTGTTGGTGCTGCCCTAATAATGGAGCTTGGTCTATGTTCTTAGCAAGCATCTATATGGAAGAAGAAAGCACTAAGTGGCGGAGCTTTTTAGTGGATTTCGCTCGGAGAATAGGCAAGCCTGATCCCGAGGAATATGTTGATAGTGGGAACTGGAAAGCCCGTCAGGGTGGAGCTGGATTAGACTCTGAGCAGATTAACATTGAAGCAAAACAATGCGTCGACGAAGTTCATTCACGGACCATAATTCTCACTAGGCCCATATCGGATGAACTTTATGAGTACTTTAGACCCTTTGGAATCGTGAATAGGGACTTGGGAAACAAGTTCCTGAATGAGGTTGTTATCCTTGATAGACGCACCAAGAAGCAGGTCATGAAGCTTCAGGGCTTACCATCGACCTATGAGCTAAAGGTTAGTGTGATTAGCCCTTCTAACTACAGGTTAATCTCACAGCGCATAGATTGTCAATTAAGGAAGTACCAGTCATGTATTGGCTGCTTGGGTTGTGCTAGTGTTTGTCCTCGGGGAGCTATAACGTATATAGATGGACATTACAGGATCTCAGAGGAGAAGTGTGTAGGTTGCCTAGATTGTATAAATCCTTGGGGACGTGGCGGTTGCTTGATGGCCAAAGTCTTGGCAGTAAAAAAGGGGGCCAGCTAAAATGCCTTTTGCGAGGCACGAGACTTTTTATATTCGAGACGGATGGTTGAGAAAAGGATTAAGACTAGTTGATGAAAAAGGCTATGCCTTTTTTCGGGATGAAGAGGCACCGGAGGTATTGGGAGTAGGTAAGAATATGGTTAACGCCATTCGCTTTTGGTTACGAGCTGCTGGCTTACTAGTACAGAATGAAGATAGAGATTACACTATGTCTGGTCTAGCAGACTTAATTCTTAAGTATGATCCTTATTTTGAAGATGAGGGAACATGGTGGCTGATTCATTACCACTTAGTCACTGATCCTGACGAAGCTACCACTTGGTATTGGTTCTTCAACGTCTTTAACCGTCGTGAGTTCGATGAAGACACCTTCTTGTATTGGCTAACAAACTATACCATTGTAGAAGGTACTCCGGTAGCAGAAAGTTCGCTTAAGAAGGATTTTCAATGCTTTGTGAACACATATCTTTACGAAAACCGAATGACACAAAATAGCTCGCCGGAAGACAACCTACACTGTCCTTTACGGGAATTAAAAATGCTACGACAGATCGGGCCAAAGTCTTACCGTGTTTGTTCTATCGATAGGCACAGTCTAGACCCAGCAATTGTATATTATTGCATGGCCCATAGATCTGAGATGGATAACGATTCTGGGAGAACAACCATCTCCAGGCTGATGAACGATAGATGCAATATTGGGAAGGCTTTTGCACTAACATATGAAGACGCTATTTATTACCTTGATAACCTTCAAAGGAGGGGCAAAGTTACTGTAAGCTTGACCGCAGGTCTTGATTCAGTGGAGCTAGAAAGTTGTGATTCGCTCACCGCTCTAGAGAAATACTATAAGTCAAGGTTCGAGGAGGATAGTTGGTGGACAGTCGGATGATTACTGTGGAAAGTGGATTTCAATATTCTGTGAATCTGAAATACGATGTTAGTAACCCGGCCAGAACAAGAACTTATATTCCTACAGAATCGTTCATGAGTTTAGCGAGCGACATCCTAGAGTCCTTGCAGTCCAATTCGACCTCTAGGTCACGAATCGTTGTAGGCCCATATGGGACAGGAAAGTCCCATCTAGTCACAGTACTTGCCTCGTTGCTTAAGCATAATCACAAGGACGACGAGTACGCCCCTTTGCTCGATAAACTTGAAGAGGCAAGGCATGGTGGATTGAAGGACGGGGTCCAATCTATGCTTAGAGAAAACCCTTTTCTTACCGTGATTTTGGATCCAGATGATGGAGATTTAAATCGGATTTTTACGCGTGGTCTTAAGCAAGCACTCCGTGATGCCGGTCTCGAAACCCTTATGCCTAAGACTGCTTTCAAAACCGTGGAAGATACTCTTATACTGTGGCAAGAGCAATATCATGATGTTTTTGATCGTTTCAAGGAAATATTACGTCACGACTATAGGTTAACAGTTGATAGTTTTTTGACCATGATCAGCAATTATGACTTTAGATCAATTGAGATCTTTAGGACGATTTTCCCTGTTCTAAGTGCAGGAGCTGCGTTCGACCCCTATCAAACGAAAGATGTGCCGACAATGTTCCAAGACGTATCGGCATCGCTTCAGGATCATAAATATCGTGGAATCTATGTCTTTTTTGATGAGTTTAACAAGGTCTTGGAGAATGCAGTGTACAGCAAGAGAGTAGTGGATCTGAAGCTACTACAGGACTTCGCTGAGATGTGTAATAGGAGTGGAGATACACAGGTACACTTGATGTTGATTTCGCATCAGCATATGTCCCAATATGCTTCCGCACTACCCGAAGAAATACTCAACACGTGGCAGAAAGTTGAAGGTAGGTACAATGCTGTAAATGTTAGGCAAGGTTCTGCTAAGACATATCAGTTAATTTCCGCAGTGATCAAAAAGGACCCAGATCAGTGGGTCGAGTACCTGGCACAGCATCATTCTGCTTTCTCGAAGCTGCTCAGAGCTACTAAGGAAATGAGTCTCTTCGGTGAACTAACAGACAAGGAACTGGAACAATGGATTCTGTACGGTTGTTATCCGCTTCATCCGGCGACTGTTTTTGTCCTACCAAGAGTATGTAACAGGATAGCACAGAATGAGCGCACGTTATTTACTTTTTTAGCTACAAATGATAGACATACTTTGGGTCGCTTTTTAGAGGATGCGGATCACGAGTGCTTTAAGATGCTGACCATCGACAAGGTTTTTGATTATTTCTTAGAGTCAGCAATCAAGAAGCGTGACGCCGATTCGCTTGGAAGTACCTTCTTGATAGCCAATGAGGTCATCGCACGATTAGGAAGTAATCCTTCTCCCATGTCGGTGAAAATTATCAAAGGTCTCGCCATAATGATTGGGTTAGAAGAGCCAGGTTTTGTCCCGACGTCGGAGTTGTTGCGGTTTTCTTTGGTCCACGATGAAGCGGATGAAATAGTGTTCAAGGCGAGTTTGAAGGAGCTTATCGAGAATAAATTCGTCTATGAGCGAAGAAGTGATGGCCGTATCCATTTCCTGACAGGGAGTGACGTTGACTTTGATGAAGCAATCCAGGGTATAAAAGGCAACTATCGGTACGCCAATATGTTCCATATATGCAGCATATTGAATGAGTTCTTTGCTCCATATCCAATCATTGCCAATCGATATAATGATGAGTTTGAAATGACTCGGTTTTTCTATCAGGAGTTTTTTTTGGCAGCGGAAATAATGGCGGGTTTTGATTGGGATGACTATTTGATTAGTAAGGACTATGCCGACGGTGTAGTTGCACACATCGTGTGTGAAACTGAGGCGCAACATAGGGAAATTGAGCAATACGTACAGCGGGACGGGCATCCTCAAGTTGTGTTTGTCATACCGAACGAGCCGTTGTATGATTTGGCTGATCTTGCCTATGATTACCAGGCGTTGCATCTCTTGAGTAAAGACAAGAGCTTCTTAGAACAAGACCCATACGCGATGGTGGAGCTTGAAGCGCTGCTGGCTGACTATGAGGAGCAAGTACAAATTGCCTTGAAGTCGTTGGTCGACTACCGTTCCCAAGAGAAGGTTGTGTTCTATGGCTCAGGAAAAAGGCGTGCTATCCGTTCGCGAGCAGGTCTCTCCAAGTTAGTGTCAGAGATTTGCCTTAATGTGTTTTCTCTGACTCCAAAGATAAATAACGAACTGATCAATCGGGAAACTGTAACAAGGACGATTGCTAATGCGAGGAAAAAGGTAGTTCTAGCCCTGTTAAGTGGTGTCAGGAAACCCCAGCTTGGCCTCAAAGGTTTTGGACCAGATGTGTCCATCTTTCGGTCACTACTGAAGCGTCCTGGAATTTATAGGGAAGAAGGAAAACAGGTAGAAGTATCTGTGGATGATCGGGTAGTACACGAGTTTCTTCCTGTTCTGAAAGTTATCCAGGAAAGTCTACGTTCATCAGAGGCGCACCCCATATCGTTTGGATGTTTGTTCAATACACTACGTCTGCCGCCATATGGGTTGCGTTTAGGTGTGATGCCTGTCTTCTTTGCCATTGCATTTAGGGATCTAAAAACCCGTTTGCTCATCCGAGACAAGGATGGATTAGAACGTCCCCTTGACGCGGAGCTGCTAGAGTCGATTTCAAAGAGTCCAAATCACTACACAGTAGAAGTAATTGGTCTTGACCAGGCAAAGGAACAGTATTTGGAGCAGTTGTCCAGGTTATTTGAAGAATATCTACCTAGCGATACTCTAAGCCATAACTACGCCTATCCTGTTGGTCTCGCGATGAAAAGGTGGTTTGTCAGTCTTCCAAGATATACTAGAGAAAGCAGAAAGCATTCCGAATTTGCGCGGGCTTTAGTTAGGCTTTTGAGCCTTCCAATGAATGATTCTACCGATCTTCTCTTTCGGAAAATCCCAAATCTGGTAACTGAATCTGATGACTTTCGAGTTGACGACATTCAAAAGTATGTTCACCGTATCAGAGAGATTAAGGAAGAACTAGAAACTCATCTCATATACGTCAGAGCACAGCTGCTTGAGATTGTAAAAAAGTGCTTCTGCGTCTCTAGTGAAGATGGTTCGAACGCTAACATCGTTGCGAGATGGTATGCTAGTCTGAATGAGAGAACGAAGAATTTCGCATTTTCCGGAACGGCTCTTAAGCTCATGAACATGGCAAAATCACTTGAGGAAGAAAACTACAAGTCAGTTCTAGATGAGTTAATTTCCATTATGGTTGGTCTTGATCTGGTTGATTGGTCTGATGATGTTAGAGACAGATTTGAAGATGAACTGGATCGGACGATAAGAACTATCTTGAACGTTGAAAACGACAGTGTGCCTGCAGTGCATCATCGAGTTACGTTTATGTCAGATGATCAAGAGATTAGTGAGCGAGTTTATGTCAAAGTTGAGATTGGTCCTCTCGGTCAGGTTTTATATTCCGAACTAGCGAGTTCGTTAGACGGGTTTGCAGATGCCATAACGATGGATGAAAAGAGACAGGTATTGTTGGATCTGCTCAAGAATCTTTCGTAGCGCTTCTACACACTGGTGTCTTCAGATGACAAGAATGGGGTGATAAGGTGGAAACTATTTACCTTGATAACAGTGCCACATCATTCCCTAAACCTCCAGAAGTCTATGATGCCATCGCTTCAATGATGAAGCATGGCGTTAATGCTGATAGGGGTGGTTATACTCTAGCTAGGGAAACGGGGAAAGTCGTTGATAAAACAAGAGAATCTCTCGCCAGACTCGTTGGAGTCAACGAGCCTTCGAATGTGGTCTTTACACCGTCTGCTACAATTGCCTTAAATACTGTACTTTTTGGTTTGAGTTTTAGCTATGGGGACAACATTTACTTGTCTCCATTTGAACATAATAGCGTACTTCGCCCCTTGTATAGGCTTAGGGATTTTTGGAACGTCAATCTCAGAATGATGCCGGTAGAACGTAGTGAGTTGGTGTACAACCTTGACGAGTTAAACAAAGAGTTTAAGCGGAATAGGCCTAAGCTAGTAGTAGTAAACCATGGAAGTAATGTATGCGGTTTGGTCGCTCCACTGACAGAAATTGCTGCATTAGCAAGAGACTATGGTGCGTGGGTACTTGTAGATGCCGCTCAAACACTGGGTACAATCCCCATAGATATGCTTAAGCAAAACGTTGATTTCCTAGTGTTCGCCGGCCACAAAGATTTACTTGGGCCTATTGGGGTTGGCGGTTTGGTCATTAACAACTCTACTAACATTGAACCGTTTATTTTCGGAGGTACTGGCGTCGAGTCAAAATTAGAGAATATGCCTCCTGAATACCCGCATCGCCTTGAGGCGGGGAGCTTAAACGTCTCAGCTATTGCCGGATTGCTTGCCGGTATAGATTTTGTGAAACACAACATCGACATTAGAGAGCGCAAGCAGAGACTGTTTGCTTCTTTGTTGGATCTACTAGGGAGATACCCTGAAGTGAAGGCTTTTGCTTCACCAAATCACCAGACGAGGTTACCGATAGTGTCGTGTACTGTAGCAGGATACACTCCACAAGAGTTCGCTACTGTTTTGGATCGGCATTTCAATATAGCCGTACGAGCAGGCTTGCACTGTGCGCCGAAGGCCCATGAGTTCTTGGGGACTGCTCCTCTTGGTGCGGTCAGATTCAGCATAGGTGCTTTCAACACGGAACGGGATATTGCCACAGTCGGTGAGGCGTTAGAGCAGTTATTCCGCTAAGTGACAGAAAACTGGGTTAAGGAATAGCAAGTTGGCCAACCGTATATTACGGCACATATAACTGGTGTGAGTGGCATAATAAAAGGGAGAAATTGGGGGTGCGGACGTTTTTTTGGACTTGACTACGCGGCTAGGCCAAGACTTCGTCGATATTCTATCGGGCTCATAGCGTCTAAAGATATTTTGATCCGC
>JAAYNP010000013.1 GCA_012520795.1 Bacillota bacterium | reverse complement strand
TGCCGGAGATGATCAGCGGCACCCGGACACTGCTGTCATAAAGGCAGTACTTGCTGAACATGTGCCGGCGCTCACCCATCATATCACCGTGGTCGGAGCAGAAAACGATGATGCTGTTCTCAAGCCTGCCCAACTGTTCCAGCTTGGCCAGCACCTGTCCGAAGTAATCATCCAGCCAGCTGCAGTTGGCCCAATAGCGCAGCGTGGTGCGGCGCCGCTCTTCCCTGCTCAACTGATCCCAAATTTCCCGCCATCTTTGGTAGCGCAGCTGCATCTGCGGATTCTGGATGCGGGTTGCCCGCACATGGGTTTCAGGCTCTTCCAGCCACGGCGGCTCCGGTATGTCGGGAATATCTTCGAGTTTGTAGAGGTCTTCAAACTCTTTGATCACATTGAAACCGGCATGAGGTTTAATAAAAGACAAATATAAAAACAGCGGCCGCTCAGGATCGACACCTTCCTCGAGAAACTTTAGGCACTGCTGGGCAATGAATCCGTCGCGGTGATCCGATGGCGGCACTTTGCTGGTGCAGCCCAGATAACCGTTTGGGTTCTCTTCGCCGCCGCCGAAATCTTTGGTCTCCTCAAAATACCGGGCCAAACCATCGGGATTGACATCGCTCATCATTACCGCACCATGTTCATACTGGGCTGAATTGGCAGACTGGCCCTCAGCCCGCACTTCAAAGCCCCGGGTTGGCGGCTCAGGGTTGAGCAATCCATGATTCCAGTGGGTTTTGCCAAAACCTGCCGTCTGGTAACCCTGCTGCCGCATCAGTTCCGGCAGCGGCGCTGCGGGCAGCCGGTCTTCAAAGAACAGCCCGCCGCCGTTGCTTCGGACACCTATTTGGGAAGGGTAATACCCAAACATCAGGGAGTACCGGCTGGGCACGCACATAGGTGCTTGGCAGACAGCTTGCCCGAACCGGATCCCAGTCTTCGCCAGGCGATCAAGGTTGAGGGTCTTCACCAGCGGGTTGACCACTCCCAAGGCATCCCATCTTTGCTGGTCAGTCATGAGAAAGATCACATTAGGCCTGCTATCCGTTCTGCCCACTTGCTTCAGCCCCTTTTAAGAATCTGTCAAACCAGCCGCTGATTTCCTGCAGGCGGCGGATGCGGTGCTTTGGCTTCCCGCTGCGGCTCAATTCGTGGTTCTCACCCCGGAACATGCACAGCCTGGCTTCCACCCCATGGTATTTCAAAGCGGTAAACATCTGGAGCCCTTCCGCGAGCCAACAGCGGTAATCCTGTTCTGCATGGATAAACAAAGTCGGCGTTACCACCCGATCAGCATACTTAAGGGGCGAAGCATCCCAAAGTTTCCTAATGTCTTCCCATGCAGTGGCGCCAATTTGATCGGGCGTGAAGTAATAGCCGATGTCTGTAGTATTGGCCATGGAGACCCAGTTGGAAATGCTTCTTTGGGAGACTGCCGCTTTAAAACGACTCGTATGCCCGATAATCCAGTTGGTCATGAAGCCGCCGTACGAACCCCCAGCGACACCCAGGCGCTCCGGGTCAATGCTTGGGTAGCGGGCCAGGACAGTATCGGCAAAGCCCATCAGATCTTCATAATCGATGGTCCCGTACTTGCCGCGTATATCAGCAAAGCCGTTGCCTTTGCCGTCACTGCCCCGGGGATTGCAGTACATGACAAAGTAGCCCTGGGCGGCCAAGTACTGCATTTCATGGAAGAAAACTTCGCCGTAGACTGTCTTGGGCCCTCCGTGGATGTTGAGAATTGCCGGGTATTTCTGATTTGGATCCCAATCCAAGGGCTTCAGCACCCAACCGTTGATCTGCGCACCGTCACCGTTGGTGTATGTAACCGGTTCCGGTTTGACAATGCTTCTTTCGTTGGCAAACCAGTCGTTAAAGTAAGTGATCTGGGCTTCGTTATCCTGTTCCAGCCGGTAGATCTCTTGCAGGCGATCCAGCTTCAGGCGAACCAGAAGCACATTGCCATTATGCACGGCAAACCCGTCCACCGATCCGGGGGCACTGGTAAGTTTGGTGATCCGCCCGCTTTGGTCAATGCGGTTGAGGTAAGAATGAGCCCCTTCGGTGCTGGTAAAGTACAGGCAGCCGCCAAACATCTGCAGCAGCCGGGAACTGCCAAAACGGCAGTCCGTCCCTACCGAATTGCCGATTGACAGATCCAAATCAGGGGTAAGCAAGCACTGTTCTCTGGAAATTAGATCAAGAAGATAAAAGCGAGGGTTTTGGTTTAGGCCGTAAGGTTCGCCGTCGGTACCAATGCAGATGATCTGCCTGTCGTCGAGACAATCGGCGAAGCGGTAGCGGAAATGCTCCCGGTTTGCCAGCAGGCTGAAATCGCCGCTTTCCAATTCCAGCAGGTACAATTGATTCTCCAGATCCCGTTTGCTGCTGTATTCATGGGCGATCATCACTGCCTGCGTGCGGGTCTGGTTGAGGGCTACCGAGCTTATATCCAAGCTTTCATCTGTTAAAGGTTTCAATGTGCTGCTGGTGGTGTTATACAGATAAAGCCGGTTCCTGCTGCCGCTGATAAAACCTTTGCCGTTGCTCCAAAAGGGGATTGCCTCCAGCACTTCATAGTCCTGATCATCTTTCCGCTGTTTCAGGATTTTAGCCCGTTCAGCTTCCTCAAGATCGGCAAGCGCCGGCCGTATTGGATTGTAAGCAGCCAGAAGCAGAAAGTTTTCATTATCTATTTGCCTGATCAGGTTGACAACCAAAGGCACCTCGAAAAATTTGACTGCTTCCCCTCCATGGATGCGGATCCGGTAAAAGACAGTAAACTCTTCCCCGTTTTCTCTCCGTTCTTTGTCCTTGGGGTCTCTAAGCCCGTTAAAAGCAATGTGTTCGTTATCATTAAGCCAGGTGAAGGCCCGTTCTTTATTTAAACCAGTCAGCTGGTAATACTTCCCTGATTCAACCTGGTACACCCAGAGGTTCGAATCGTAGTCGTTTTGATCCAAATTGGCCTTGTGAACCGCAAAACAGGCGTGCAGGCCGTCATTGCTAAATTCCAGCCCCGATATAAAACGAAAATTGGTGAAATCATCCAACTTAATCTGTTCCAAGCCGAATCAACCTTTCTTTCTATATTAGAGAATAGGGCTCCATTGGTTTTATTATAGCATAAATCTGATCCATTCGTGCCGGTTTGGCAAATATGTTGTATCTTATTTGTTAACGAGGTAAATATGTACATGCCGTCTGTTGATTTTTTACTAACTTCGGGGTACAATTGATGTACAAACCAACTCTAAATGGGAGGTATTTAAATGAAAAGGATTCTTACGCTATCTTTGATTCTTGTGTTGACCATAGGTGCTACTGCTTTGGCGAAGCCTGAGTTTACAGCAATCTATGGGACACCCGTGATTGACGGACTGTTGGATGAAGTCTGGAAGAATGCCCCGGTTGTGGAGCTGACCATGGATAACTATGAAGCCATCGGTGGTTCCCATGTCGAAAGAGGGCCGGGTGGCTTTGGTGCCGGCGGCCAGTTCCGCGTAATGTGGGACGAGGAAAATCTTTATCTGTTCTGCGACATTGCTGACAGGGATCCGTCATACAACGCCAATCCCGGTATTAGCAACTTTATCAACAATAATGTGATTCAGGTGTGCATCAAGCCTGATCCATCAGTTGATAAAGGCAGCGGCCGCTTCATCTTTGACTTGATTGCTTCTTCCAATGCCGGTAGGCCGCTTGTTTATGAAAACTGGATTATTGCAAATCAGGTTGAGCTCCCAATCGCTGGAATTACCTTCTTCGGCGGCTATGTGATCGAAGTTGCTTTTCCCTGGGAGATCCTGAATCCTGCAGCGGTAGCTGAAGGCGTCAGCTTCCCGTTTGGTCCATTCATTGTTGATGCCAGCGCTACCCATGAGCGGAGAGGCTTCCTCATGCCATGGCCCGATGGCAACGACGGCATCACCAATGAGGATGCTTGGAACACCCTGACACTGGTGAAATAACACTACATCGATAATTGCACTAAAAAGCGGTAAATGCACCTGCATTTACCGCTTTTTTCACGGCTTTGATGAAGAGACTCTGTGTCGGAATCATTGTTTGAACAGCATATCAAGCTCAGCTTGGACGGTTGGGGTGAACGCTTCCAGCTGCGACCTGGGTGAACCGGTACCCAGCAACAGCGGTTCCAAATCTGATCCCCACCGGAGCGAGACATCCGGCAGAGCGTCGAAACCGTTAAACCAATCGATGTCGCCGCCCCAGTTGTTGATGGCGTAGATCAGGCCCTGGGCGGATTTCTGATTGGGGAACCGGTTTGTTACCTGCTCGGCGTACCAAATGTCGAAATCAAAGTCCTCCTGCCTGAATAGGAATTCAAAGAGGGCAACCAGCCCGGCAGGGTTTTCTGCCGTGACGGGGATTGCCGCAAACCTGATCGCCCACTCCGGATAGATGTAACGATCTGTATGTGGGCCCTTCGGCAGCGGAGCATACACCAGGACATCGCCGTTGCCGGCTGTTCCGCCTTCAGCGTTGCTGGAACCGAACTGCATCAAGACAGTGCCGTTCCCGATTCGGTTGGCGCCATCTTGATCCTTTGGCACAATGTAGCCGTTGGTATACCACTCAGCAATCTTGTTAAAGACCCAAACGGCGTTTTCGTCGGCAAAACCGTAGCGGTAGCGCCCCGATTCATCCTTGTTCACAAACTGGGCATTGTTGATATGGATTGCATAACCCAGCCTGCGATAGGCGATTCCCCATTGATCGATTTCACCATCACCGTCAAGGTCGCGGGTGACATCAATGATCATTTCCTCAGCTTGATCCCAAGTCCAATTATCGGCTCTCCAGAGATCGTAAATGTCAGGAAGCCCTTCCCTTTCCAGCATGCTTTCATTGTAGACCATGGCTGTCGGAGTCCAGCAGTTGCCGTAGATATTGCCAAAAGTGTAGATGTGATCGCCGACGGAAAGGACTTCCTGATGGATAATTCGGTCTGTCTCATACAAGTTGTTGTAATACTCCTCAGGCAGCATCTCATTCAGATCAACAAGCATTCCATGGCCGGCCATGGCGTAGTACTGGGTCCGCCAGTCTTCGTAAATAATATCATGGGTCGCTTCACCAGTCATGATCCTGGCCATGATCACATCGGCGCCAGGGCGGTACATAAATTCGATCCGGCCGATGTTGAACAACTCCATCGCTTCCTCCAGGCGGCCCTCCCTGATAGTCCCTTCGCCAAATTGAGTCTCCTGGATTTGCCCGATAAAGGTAATCGCAGCCCCTCCGAAGTCAACCTGATCGGGGCTCAAGACACCGGGCCCCGGAGTGTAGCTCTGACCAAATGCCGTGCAACACATGCATGCAAAAAGCAAGCCCACTACCAACATAAAGCCGCTTTTTTTCATGAGAATCCCTCCCTTTGACTGATTTAACAAATGTATAACTTTATTTAAGGGTAGCACATTTTTCTAAAGCTCTGCTAATCCTTTTGAACCTGATTATCCACGAATCAACGTTTTGTGTTATTATGAAGGTAGGAGTGGTTTCAAGAGTGCCAAGGCCGGCCATTGATGCAGCGGCTGTGGAGGTGATTGGGAGTGAACGGGAGAGTAGCGCAGGAAGTAGGCTTTGATGGGTTCCGGGCAAGCTATGTCCGTGTGCCCGGCTATACAAATGAACTGATGAGCGACTTTCACTCCCACGATACATATGAGCTCTTTTATCTCTGCAGCGGTGAACGGATTTACAATATCAACGGGCGGCTGCACTATATAAAACGGGGTGAAGTAGTACTGATTAACACGCATGTGGTTCACAAGACAATCCCTACCAATGCCCCTGACTATGAACGGATTACGCTGCAGATCCCACCCGGTTTCCTCGATTCAATGGACTTGTCCGATCTAAAGCTCAGCGATTGCTTCGCGTATAATTCCCCGGCATTACTGCTGCCCAAAAAAGAACAGACGATCCTGGAGTCAATCCTCCACACAATTCTGGAAGAGGCTGCAAACCAGTTGATCGGTTACAAGGCTGCGGTTCAATTGGATCTGGCCAAGGCTCTGGTTTACATCCACCGCCATGCGATGGCCACCAATCATCAGCTGGTTCAAAAATCCCAAATACAAAAGCGGATCACTGAGGTGGTCCGCTATATCGGTGAAAACTATATGCAGGATTTGTCCATCCCTGAGCTTGCCAAACGCTTTTTTATCAGCAGATCCCACTTGTCCCGGACTTTCAGGAAGATAACGGGGTTGACCATCATCGAGTATCTCAACAGTGTCCGCATCAACCATGCCAAAAAACTGCTGCGCTCAACCGGCTTATCAGTACTGCAAATCAGCGCTGAAACCGGATTCAACAGCGTCACCCATTTTGAGCGTACCTTCAAGAAAACAACCGGCTGTTCACCATCGCAATACCGCCTGCTGCATCTGCGGTAAGAATAACAACATCACCCTAGTGGGCTTTGACTTCTGTCCAAATCCGGTCGTATTCCTTCAGCATCTCCCCAATATGGACAAAAACTTCGGCATTGGCTATGTCTTCAGGATCAGGATAGGCCGCTGGGTCATTGGCCTGTTCTGGAGACAGCCTGGCCCTTGCTTCCAGATGAGGTGTGGAATACCCCGTATGCTCGGTGTTGGCCAGGGCAATTTCCGGTTCATTCATAAAGTTGATAAACGCTTCGGCAAGCTCCTTGTTTTGAGCAGTTTTCGGAATGACCATGCCGTCAAACCACAAGTTGCTGCCGTCTTTTGGTACAGCATAAGCAAGATCGGGATTGTCCCGGATAGCATAAACTGCATCTCCCGACCAAACGACTGCCAGGGCAGCTTCTTCGGCTACCATCTTGTCTTTGGCTTCATCGATGACATATGCCAGCACCAACCCCTTTTGTTTGATCAGCTCCTGCTTGGCTGCTTCCAGCTCATCCAGATTGGTGGAATTGAGGGAATAACCCAATTTTTGCAGGGCAATCCCCACAGCATCCCGTTGGCTGTCGATCATCAGGATCTGTTTGCGGTACTTTTCATTCCAAAGAATATCCCAGCTGTCCACCGGATCCGCAACCATTTTCCTATTGTACAAAATCCCCAGAGTCCCCCACATGTATGGGACTGAATACTCATTGTCGGGGTCATGATCCAGGCCCTTGAACATAGGGTCAATATACTTCTCGTTGGGGACATTCTCCAGGTTGATCTTATGCAGCAGATCTTCATCGATCATCCTTTTGATCATGTAGTCACTGGGAAACAGGACATCATACCTGCTGCCGCCGGACGTCACCTTGACATACATATCCTCATTGGTGGAAAACATGTCATAGACAACACGCACACTGTATTTTTCTTCAAACTGATCCAGAACGCTCTCATCAATATAATCGCCCCAATTGTACACATACAAGGCGGGTTTCTTCTCACCGCGCATGATTATGAAGATGACGGCGAGTACCACCAAAACGGCGATTGCGAACAATAGTCTTCTGTTCATGGTTCCGTTTCCCCCTTCTTTGGTTCTCTTTGCTGACTCTCATATTGACAATGACCAGCAGCACCAACACTGCCAGGAACATCAGTGTGGAAACAGCGTTAATCGTGGGATTGACTCCCTTCCGTGCCCTTGAAAAAACGGTAATCGACAAATTGGTCACACCGGGCCCTGTAGTAAAGAAACTGATTACAAAATCATCGATTGACAGAGTAAACGCCAGCAGTAACCCTGTAATGATCCCAGGCATAATCTCAGGAAGAATTACCTTCTTGAAGGCATACCACGGTGTTGCGCCCAAATCCAACGCCGCCTCGTAAAGATAGCTGTCCAGCTGTTTCAGCTTCGGCAGTACCGATAAAATCACATAGGGGATGTTGAAAGTAATATGGGCCAAAAGCATGGTCATAAACCCCAGGGGGATCCTGATGAACACAAACAGAAGCATCAATGATACTCCTGTGACAATATCCGGGTTTAGGACCGGAATATAGGTGATGTTCATAATGATTGTCCGCTTATAGCCCCGCCAACCATGCAGCCCGATGGCAGCAGCCGTCCCGATCACCGTGGCAACAGCTGCTGACAAGACCGCAATGAGAATGGTGTTGTACAGCGAACTGAGAATTTCGCGGTTGTGCAACAGCTCATTATACCAGCGCAGCGTGAAACCGCCCCAGGCGCCCCGGGATTTGGAGTCGTTGAACGAATAGAGTACCAGAATCAGGATTGGGGCATACAAAAATGCATAGACAACGGCTGCATAACATCTCTTCAGAAACTTCACCATAATCCCAGCCCCCTGTCTTCACCGGCAAATTTGGACATGAGCGCCATGCTTACCAGAATCAGGGCCATCATTACCAAAGATATTGCCGAGCCAAACCCCCAGTCATCGACTAGGCGAAACTGATCCTCGATCAAGTTGCCGATTAAGCTGTAATGACCCCCGCCGAGCAGTTTGGAGATTACAAAAGTGGTGACTGAGGGCATGAACACCATCGCTATGCCTGAAAATACGCCCGGCAGGCTTAAGGGGAAAATAATCTTGCGAAACACTGTGACCCAGTCAGCCCCCAGATCCTCAGCAGCCTCAACGATGCTTGGATCAATTTTGCTTAAGACCGAATAGATGGGCAGCACCATAAAAGGCAGGAAATTGTACACCATACCGAGTACCACTGCTGTTTTTGTATACAAAATATTGATCTCAGGAAGACTCAACCAACGCAGGATTGTGTTGAGGACCCCGTTTTTCTCAAGGATGGTCAGCCATGCATAGGTGCGGAGCAGGAAATTCATCCACATCGGCACAACCAGCAGCATGATCAGGGTATTCTTGTGCCTTAAATTATTCCGGGCTAGGATATAAGCCAAAGGGTAGCCCAACACAAAACAGACAGCGGTGGCAATCAGGGCCAGTTCCAGCGATCTGAACAATACTTTCAGATGTACCGGGTTAAAAAACTGGCGGAAATTCTCAGTCGTAAACTGGGTTCCTGCATCCGTCTTGACAGTCAGGCTCCAGTAACCGACCAGGATGATGGGTACAACAATAAACAAGGCCATCCAAACCAGATACGGCGATGCTGCCCACTTGTGACTCATGCTAGCCCTCCTCCTTCCACATAATATGGATATCCTGAGGAGTGAACACCAAGCCCACTTTGCTGCCTATCGGCTGCATGAGGGTATCATGCACCATCCAAACATATCCGTCGGTGGCAACCAGCATCTCATAGTGGACTCCCTTGAAGATCACTGAACGGACTTCTCCCGTCAGCATGCCTTCAGATTCAGGTACAAGTTCGATGTCTTCAGGGCGGATCACCACATCCACCGGCGTATTCTCGCCAAACCCCTCGTCGACGCATTCAAAAGTACTGCCGGCAAACTGTACCAGGCGATCCCTGATCATGGTCCCGCCGATAATGTTGCTTTCACCGATAAAGTCAGCGACAAAGGCATTCTTCGGCTCATTGTAGATGTCAATCGGTGTCCCAACCTGTTGAATCCGCCCGTCCCGCATCACAACGACTGTGTCGGACATGGTCAAAGCTTCTTCTTGATCGTGGGTTACATAGATGAAAGTAATGCCCAAAGCCTGCTGCATGTTTTTTAGTTCGATCTGCATACCCTGCCGCATTTTCAAGTCCAATGCACCCAATGGTTCATCAAGCAGAAGCACATCCGGTTCATTGACCAAAGCCCGGGCTATGGCCACCCGCTGCTGTTGGCCTCCGCTTAGGGAATCGATTTTCCGCTCTTCATAGCCATCCAGGTTCACCAACCTGAGCATTTTTTTCACTTTGCTTCTGACAGCGGTCTCCCCCAGCTTCTTAATCCGCAGCCCAAAGGCAATATTCTCGAAGACATTCATGTGCGGGAACAGGGCGTACCGCTGAAACACAGTGTTTACTCTGCGTTTGTAAGGAGGGAGATCGTTGATATTGGCATTGCTGAAAATCACTTCTCCCGAGGTGGGCTGTTCAAAGCCGCCAATAATTCGTAATGTTGTGGTTTTTCCACACCCGCTCGGCCCCAAAAGCGTAACAAATTCATTCCGGTGGATTTTCAGATTGATATCTTTGAGTGCTTCCGTGCCGTCATAGTCTTTGGATACGTGTCTCAGCTCAATGATGCATTCTGCCACCTCTACTCCCCCTTACCTAAAAGCTTGGCGGTGTCGACACCCACAACACCTTCGCCTCCGACTTGCCTCCATTGGCCAGATAATGGGCCACATTTGGTATAAAATAAAAACAGTCCCCGCGGGAAGCTTTAAATTTCTGCTTTCCCAAATGGAGATATATATGGCCTTTCAGCACATAACCAAACTCTTCGCCTTCATGTGGATCCTGCGGGCTGGTATTGCCGCCCGGCTCCAGCGTCACCATAATAGGCTCCATCATGTTTTTCTGGGCATTGGGGACAATCCAGTCCACCCGGTGCATTAAATCCTCATCTTCATTGGTGAAAATATCATCGGCTGTAAAAACTACCTTCTCCTGGATCCGATCATTAAAAAAGTCCCTCAGGTTGGTCCCCAGGCTCTCCAGAATATCCACGAGCGTAGCAATCGACGGCGAAGTCAAATCCCTTTCCACCTGGGAAATAAATCCTTTGGTCAGCTCACACCGGTTTGCCAATTCCTCTTGGGTTAAACCGTTTAAAACCCTTAGGCGCTTGATTTTCTCACCAATTATCATACGGCTTCCCCTTACCTGAAGTTTGCCTTTACTAAACACAGGGTTTAGGCTAACTAAACAAAGCATTTCTATTCTAGAGCCTTTTATCTTATTCTGCAATAGCCATACTGGGCGATTATTTTCATTTATGCCTGCAAAGCTGGGTCAACTGCCCTCTTTCTCTTCCAAGCTCTCGATTGAAGGATTTTGACCTTCACCGGCGAATCAATAAACTTAAGAGGAGGGTGAAGCTGTGAGCATTTTGGTTGTAGACGATTCCAACTTTACGCTGCGCTTCGTCGAATACAACCTGAAAGCCGCCGGATACAATGATATCTACACTGTAACCAGCGGTGAGCAGGTCCTTGCCTTCCTTAACAATAATGATAATTATACCCATGTTGAATTGATCTTAATGGATGTGTTTATGAAGGGTACCAGCGGCATCTCTGTCTGTAAAGCCCTGCAGAACCATCCAAAATACAATCAAATTCCCGTCATGATCATGACTGCAGACACCAGCGAGGAAATACTGCAGGAGTCATTTGCCGCAGGCGCAGTTGACTATATCACCAAACCAATCCGCAAAACGGAACTGCTTGCCCGGGTTACTTCTGCCATCAAATTAAAGCGGGAAATGGACAAAGTCAGGGAACGGGAGCGGGAGCTTCTGGAAGTGAAGCACAAACTGGAGCTGGCCAATCTGGAGCTGGCCAGGCTGGTGTCTCTTGACGGCTTGACCGGGATCCCCAACCGCCGATCATTTGACCAGACTCTGATTGCCGAATGGCAGCGGGCTTATGAGGACGGCTCCTGGCTGGGAATGATCATGATCGATATCGATCACTTTAAGCAGTTTAACGATACCTACGGCCATCCTGCAGGCGATTCCTGCCTGCAGCTGATCGCCTTTACCATCAGGCATACCCTCAAAGGCTCAGTAGACTTTGTCGCCCGCTATGGCGGCGAAGAATTTGCTGTGATCTTACCGGCAACCGATTTGGAAATGACTACCGAAATCGCGGAAAAAATCCGCACCAAGATTCAAGATTTATCGATCCCCCATAAGAACACGACACTGCCAAGCGGAGTGATCACTATCAGCTTGGGGACAGCCGCCATGATCCCGAGAATGGTTGGGCCCAATCAGTGGGACCAGCTGGTCCAAGCTGCGGATAGGGCCCTGTACAACGCAAAAAAGAGCGGCCGCAACCTGGTGCGGCAAGCACAATAAACTAAGGATAAAAAAATGACCCCGCTTACGGGGTCATTGTCATTCGATCCTCAGCCAAAAAGGCTTTGGGGCCGAATATTGCCCTGGCCTTCTCCAGTTCCAAATCTGGGTCTTGCAAAATCTCCCTGCCGTGATGCGTAAACCCAATCGAGGCTACTGCCTTCTTTTGCTCAACCACATAAGAGCAGATCTCTTCCACTGTATGATGGCCTGTTTCAACCAGCAGCAAATCGACAGGCCCTGAATCAAGCAGAGGAGCCAACTCTGCCATTGTTTTAAAGTCACCGGAATAGACGATCCTTTTCCCCGCAGCCTCAATCAAAAAGGCAAATGACTGCCAAGGTTCGCCGGGGCCAGGCCGCCCCAGGTGCAGGTTGTGCCGTGCTGTGACCTTGAGGCCTTCTTCACTGTAGACGATGCCATCGCTGATGAGTGCAGCCTGAAAGCCAATTCCCTCGTCCAGAGCCCGGCCTTTGAAGAACAGCATTTGCTCTACACCTTGCCAGATCGCCAAAGCAGGCAGAAACAATTCTATATTGTGCTCAAGAGCTTCCCCTGCCCGTGATTCCAATTTCTTGATCACCCAGATCAGATGGGGTAGCCCACCAATATGGTCCATATGGGGGTGGGAGATAAAGATTGCTCTTGTCTGCAGCAGATCCAAGCCCATCAGGTGGGCTGTATAACCACAGCTTTCACCGGCATCAAACCAGTACAGCCGTTGCCTATGCTCCACTATCAAAGCCGAGTGCCTGCGGTTTGGCTGCGGTTCTGTACCGGCGCATGTGCCCAGAAAATGAATCTTCACCACACAGCTATCTCCCCTCCAATATTTCCTAAAACTGATAGCTTTTTAAGGTAAATGCACTGTCAGTAAGCTCAGTCGGAGCAGCAATAATATCTTCAGGACGGGGAAGCAGCCCCGCTTTTGGCAGCTGAAGCTTTTGCGCCAAAACCTTCATGGTAAAAGGTTGATCCGCTGCTGTTGGAATTGTCAGGGTAATCCCGTCCGCATCCAGGTTGTAGAACCGCAGTGCCGGCCAGGACTCACCCCATTCAAGAGCTGTTCCATTAAGGGCAGCGGCATCTGCCAAAAGTTCCGGTTCAATATAGACAATCATACTGTACAGCTCAGATGCGGCTTGGATATTTACGGTTAACCGGCGCACTTCCCCATCGTTTTGATCATTGATCAGCTCCAGCTTAACCGGGTTTTCAACATCATTGTGATCCAACGCCGCCTCGCGGTAGATCACAGGCATGTTTTCATATGGAATGAAATTCCCCAGGTTGGACTCTTCATATTCGCCGCCAAATACCTGTTCCGTAAACTGATCAGGTTTAGGATCAGTGCTGATCCAATAAGCTTGATCCCGGTCCAGATCCACAAAATAAAACAGTGTATCCATCCGGGGGTTGCCTGCACTGGTTTGAGATGACCAAATCCCCATCCCAAGGCAGGCCGCGGCTGTCACAGCCGCCAGTATTGGCAGTACAAACTTTTGCCATTTGCCGATCCTTGCCCACTGCGGCAGCAGTGCCCCCAGTGCCAGCACCACCAGCAAAACCGACAATCCCGGCACTATGTAGCCCACAATCAAGTATAATGTTCTCAACAGGTATGGCCATAACAGCAGGATCGGCAAAGCGCCGATGGCAAGCACCGCCAGGTTGACAGCCCAAGGCAGTTTGTCCCGGCGGATTAAGGCCAGGACAACCACAAGGCTGAAAGACTGCGGCCAAATGAAGGCGTAGCTTGCGCCTGGCAGGAACAGGGACACGATCACAGTGATCAGCAGCCAGACAACCTGAATCCCCAGGAACAGATCCATAAGCCTGTACTTGTCCAAAGCCCAGTTGTACAGCAAGAAGAACAGTGCACTGACTAAAGCAGCCAGTGCTGCATAGTACCATAACCCACCTGCCAGGGGGATGTACTGATAAAAATCCTGGCTGGGCTGGACAAACCTAAAGTATATCCCTGACAGCAGCATGCTGAATACGGCCATGCCTGCAAACAGCAGCACGCCAAAGGCGACATGGGTAACCTTGGCCTTTTCTGCTTTGACCGCATGCCAGCAGACAAATCCAAACAGAATGATTACGATAGTCAACATATGGGCTACCAGGCCGATGGGATACCTGATCAAGAACCGCCCGAAAACGTCAAAGTAAACCTGGTTCGCTCGTAGATTTTCTTCCTGTTCCTCTATCTCCATGTTCCCGAAATGATCCACCAATTGGTACAGGTAGGTGCCTACGTGCTGCAAACTTCGCTGGTCAAGCTGATCCAGGTTGTCCAATTGTGTCTTGTAAGCCCTGGGGTTGTCGAGAAAAGCCAGCTGAAAGCCGGGAATCCGTTTTTGCTTGAATACCAGGAAATCAGTATAGTTCACAAGCAAGCGGTTAACCTCATGGGTGAATGAATTGGCGATGGGATTGTCCACTGCCTTGGCAAATTCAGGTATCGTCCAGCTGTTGCTGCGCCCCGAGTCAATCAGCATCACCGGCCCCTTGGTGCCCCTGGAGTCTGCGGTGATCACCAAGCCGATGTCCTCAGCCCAGGGATGCTGCTCCAAAAATGCCAGCGAACCCAGCATTCCTGATTCACCTCCATCGGCAAACACAACAATCAGATCATTTTTCAGCGGCTCGCCCATGTTCAAAACCCGCAGCAGCTCCAGGATCGCCGCAATCCCAACTTTTGTACTGCCTGCGCCCGGGACTAGATGGACGGTATCATAGTGGGCAAACAACGCTACAGCCTGAGAATTGTCCGTACCCGGGATCCTGGCAATGATATTGGCCACTGCGCCGGCACTCTGCCAACCGGGGTTATAAATAATGGTTTCATGAATCTCCGTTCCAAGCCCCAGCTGTTCCAGTTGGCTTACTAAATACTCTCTGACCTGCCGATGCTGCACACTGCCGATAGGTGTCGGCTCTGTGCCGATCCGGGCAAGATGTTCCATGGCCCTCGCTGAAGAAAACTGGTTCAGCGGTGCATCGCTGCCAACAGGTGCAGGTGGTCTGATTACGACTATGGCAATCACAGTCAGCGCCGCGATGAATCCAAGCAAAATCAAGGCAAAGTTCCGGTCTTGATGTCCGTTTTTCATTAATCCAACCTCCGTTTAGTTACACGCGCAAGACTCTCGCTATTCCTTTCTGTACACTTGGCTGAAATTCCTTTTGGACCGGAACCAGCACTTGTACTTTGCCCCTGTCTGTGGTATACTTGAGTAAAGATTTGGGAAATATGGTAAACTCTGGTTTAAAGGAGATCTTGTAATGATAAGGAACCTACGGACGAAACTAACTTTCATTTTTCTCGTGATTGGGCTTTTACCGGCAATTGTCCTTAACCTGGCTTTTTATTTCCGTATCGATAACAGGGAGCGGGAGATAATCTACCGTGATTCCATCAGTTTGCTGGAATCAATCAGTAATAACCTCGACAGCTTTTTTCAGCTGCACAGCGCTGAATTGGAAACACTGGCCAACGATCAGTCGATATCACTTCCGGTTTCGTTGATGGCGAACCTGGAACCGAATTCGTCTGTCTGGCGCACCACTTTGACGACAGTCCTAAACTCCATCAACAGAGTCGCCAGGGAATATGAGTCTCTCTATCACGATATTTTTGTCACCAGCAATGATTACATTCTGTATAACCCCGAAGGCACTCTGCTGGTCGACGGTGTATCACTGGATTTTATCAATACCACTCTCTCCACCGGTTCAGCAGCATGGTCACCCTTGATCTGGTCTGAGAAGCTCCAGGCCAATCTTTTATTTGTAGCTGCACCGGTTGTCAATATCGACGGTAAGGTTGTAGGTACCGTTGGCGCGGCAATCAGCCATGCTCAGGTGGAAGAACTTGTCCAAAAATTTGCCAGCCCGAGTGACCTAACTTATGACGCCTATCTGGTCAAGCACGACGGGCTTCTCCTCAGCAGCGTCCCTTACGAGGGCTATGCCACCTTTGCCAACAAAGTGGATACGGATATTATCACATCGGCAACGCAGATCGTTACTGCCGTGAGTGAAAATCCCTTTATTGACCTGGAATACCGCAGTTTTGAGGATCAAGTAGTGTTAGGCTACGCGAAACGGGTTCAGTTGGGCGATGAACCTGCCATTCTCATTGTGGAAGCAAACAAGGACGCGGCTTTGGCAGGTGTCTATGCAACCCAATTGCTGTTTGCCACGATTATGGTAAGCGCATTGGTCCTGATCTTGCTGATCAGCTATTTATTCTCCAGAAGTATCACCAAGCCAATTCACCAATTGGTTGATTATAGTGCGCAAACGGCTTCCGGGGATCTGTCAAGCCAGATCGAAAGCACTCGTAAAGACGAAATAGGCAAATTAATGGCTGCCTTTAACAAAATGACCGATAACCTGCGGGAAATGATTTCCTTAATCAATGATGCCGTCCACAATGCATCTGCATCCAGCGAAGAACTCTCGGCAGCAGCGGAAGAGAACTCCGCCACGATTCAGGAAATTGTATCCTCCATCGGCCACTATGCCCATACCACCAAAGAGGTGCATGCGATTGCTGAAAAAATGGCCATGCAGGCCCAGAATGTTGAAAATCTGTCGCATAAAGGCAGCCAACAGATGGTCGCTTCTGATCAGGTGATGATGGAGATTCTCGAGTCTTCCAAAGCATCTCAGGAAAAGATCTCCCAATTGGAGCAGGCTGTTGATCAGATCAGCGAAGTAGTTAATATTATCTCCCAGATTGCAGATCAAACAAACCTTCTGGCCTTAAATGCCGCCATTGAAGCCGCCAGGGCCGGCACGCACGGCCGAGGGTTTGCTGTGGTGGCTGATGAGGTCAGAAACCTGGCTGAGGAAACACAGTCTTCCATCGGAACGATCATGAATTACATCAACCAGCTTCGGATTGGGACAAGCGAAGCCGTCAACGTTATCAACAGCAACAATGAAAAGATTGTCAGCGGGGCAAGGAGCCTGGAACAAACCCAGGAAGATTTCGATCAAATAATTGCCAGCATCAATGATACTGTTGCATTGATCAATGATGTCAATTCCTCAAGCGTTGACATAGAAAAAGGGATGGCAGAATTGGCGGCATCAGCTCAAGAGCAGGCTGCATCAATGGAACAAATAGCCACTAATGCGGAAACCGTTGCCAAGATGGCCGAAGAAATGGCCAAGCTGGTTAACCGCTTTAAGCTGTAGATTGTTTCCAGATGAGCATCTATGCGCTGAACCATAAAAGCTGCGAGTGAAAAACAGACTCGCAGCTTTTTTCTTGGCATACAGCATATCTGAAGCCATGCACGCCTTTTTCTTTTTCTTTGCTCGCCTTCAGCTCACACCTGGAAGTGATAACTCTGCGGCAAACAAACAAGCCGACTTTTGTGCATCGGGGTTGTTCGGATCCACAGGAGTCAGTTTCGGCTCTTCCTCAAGGCAAACATCACGGGCATACTTGCACCGTGGAGCAAACGGGCACCCTTTTGTTTCGGCAGTCAGCTTCCCAATTTCTCCTTTGACCACCTGATGGGGCCGCCATGAAGCCCTGGGGTTGGCATCAGGGACAGCACCCAACAAGGCACTGGTGTAGGGGTGAACCGGATTTTCATAGATCCGATCCACATCCGCCAGCTCCACAATCCTGCCCAAATACATCACGGCGATTTGATCGCACAGATAACGAACCACACTCAAGTCATGGCTGATAAACATATAGGTCAATCCCAGCTGTTCCTGGAGGTCCAGCAGCAGATTGAGGACTTGCGCCTGAACTGAAACATCCAGGGCTGACACCGGTTCATCAGCCAGGATAAAGGAGGGGTTCAAGGCCAGAGCCCGGGCAACACCAATCCTCTGCCTTTGCCCGCCGCTGAAGGAATGGGGGAAACGGAGCATGTATTCAGGCCTAAGCCCCACCAGCTTTAGCAGCTCCGCCACCCGTTCCTCCCATACTGATTTTG
This sequence comes from Bacillota bacterium, assembly GCA_012520795.1. Classification (GTDB taxonomy): domain Bacteria; phylum Bacillota; class Limnochordia; order Darwinibacteriales; family DTU012; genus DTU012. The sequence continues at coordinate 2,506 of JAAYNP010000013.1, read as the reverse complement.
GAACACCATGAGCCTTCATCGGTTCAGCAATAATATCCAGAATCGGCATACGGGGGTTAAGGGATGAGTAGGGATCCTGGAAGACCATCTGCATATCCCGCCTTACCCGCTTCAGCTCCTTTTTATCGAGCTTGGCCATGTCAACCACACCATCTCTGGAACGGAATAAAATGGTTCCAGCGGTTGGATCATAAGCCCGAATCACAGAACGGGCGATAGTGGTTTTCCCACAACCGGACTCCCCTACCAAACCCAGGGTTTTACCCTTCTTGACGCTAAAATCGACACCGTCTACGGCTTTTACATAGCCGATTACCTTTCTCATCAATAGACCGGACTCTATTGGAAAATACTTCTTCAGATCCGTAACCTGAAGGATGACGTCATCAGGCATTTGCAGCATCCTCAGCCGCCTCCCTTCCTATGAATAGATGGCAGTGTACAGTGTGGTCTTCTCCTATTTGAACCGGCTTCGGCATCTCGATGCTGCAGATCTCCATCCGGTGCGGACACCTTGCCGCAAACGGGCAGCCCTCGGGCAGGTCATATGCACTTGGGACTGAACCGGGAATCGAAGTCACTCGTTCTCCAAGCCTGCCGGTTAATTTCGGAATCGACTGCAGCAGCCCTTGGGTGTAAGGGTGCTGCGGTTCCTCAAATACTTGCAGTGTCGGGCCGGACTCTACGATTCGGCCCAAATACATGATATTCACAGTTTCCACCATGTGGGCAACCACACCCAAGTCATGAGTGATCAGGATCATTGACAGGTTAAACTCGTTTTGCAAATCCTGGATCAAGCTTAATACCTGTGCCTGCAGGGTCACATCTAAAGCGGTTGTCGGTTCATCGGCGATCAGTACCCGGGGGTTGCGGGCCAAAGCCATGGCGATCATTGCCCTTTGGCGCATCCCACCGCTGAACTGGAATGGATACTCGTCAACCCGGCGTTCTGCTTGGGGAATCCCTACCAGCTTCAAAAGCTCGACAGTCCGGTTCCTTGCCTGTTTTTTTGTCATCCCCTGAAAGAGAATCAAAGCCTCGGATATCTGATTGCAAATCGTGTGCACGGGGCTCAGGGATGTCATGGGTTCTTGAAAAATCATGGCAATATCCTTGCCGCGGATACTGCGGATTTCTTTGCTTTCCGGTTTTAGTTTGGCAATGTCTATAACCTGGCCGTTCCGCTCCCGAAACAGGATCTGCCCGCTTAATGACGCATTTCGGGGCAGCAGCCGGTTTAAGGCATAGGAGCTTACGGTCTTGCCGCAGCCGCTTTCACCGACGATGCCAATAGATTTTCCTTCCGGTACATCGTAACTGACACCATTGACAGCGTGGACAGTGCCTTCATCCATTTTGAACTTAACGACCAGATCTCTGACTTCGAGTATATTCTTCGGATTCATGCTCATAACTTCACCACCTAGTAGTCTTTAGTAAGGTTCCGGCTAGTTTCCATATGGATCTGCGGCATCCCGTAACCCATCGCCCAAGAAATTGAAGGCAAGCACGTAAATGATTACAAAGATGCCCGGAATCAACAGCCATGGGGCCATGGAAATGGTATGCACATTCTGTGCCTGCTGCAGCATGACACCCCAGCTGACTACCGGTGGCCTAAGACCAATACCCAGGAAACTGAGGGAAGTCTCCGCCAGGATCATCGATGGGATTCTCAAAGTCAAGCTGGCAATTATATGGCTCATAAATGACGGAATCAGGTGCGTCACAATGATCCTGGGCTCGCTTGTGCCGGCCAAACGGGCAGCTATGATAAAGTCTTCATTTTTCAAAGCCAGTACTTTACCGCGGATCTGCCTTCCCAATGCTGTCCAACCGATAAACGACAGGATAATGGTGATCCCGAAATAGACCATTGTCGGCGATATGTCAGGGGGTATGGCCGCGCTTAGTGCCATCCACAGCGGGATTTCAGGAAATGACCGGATCACCTCGATCAAGCGCTGAATGATATTATCCACAACACCGCCATAATACCCTGAAACCCCACCTAGAATCAATCCTATAATCAAGCTTAGAAACACACCGGCCAAACCGATACTCATGGATATCTGCCCACCAAAGAGTACCCGTGAGAATACATCCCGGCCTAGGCTGTCGGTGCCGAACAGGTGGATGTAACCCTCGTCTACTCCGAACAAATGCAGATTGGATTTAAACAGGCCGAACAGTTTGTATTCATCATCGGCGGACTTGCCGCGGACAAAGAAGTTAATGTAAACCCGCCGGCTTGTATCCTCCGTGTACAGTCTCTGGAATGTCTCCATATCAACAGAAGATTCCAGTGGGTGGATAAATGGCCGCCAGCTGAATCCGTTCTCATCCCTGAACCTGATTTTTTGGGGTGGGACATAAATGTTGCCCCGATCTCTGTGGGTTGCCCCATACGGCGCTATAAAAGGTGCAAACAAAGCGCCTAAATACATAATCACGACAACTATACCGGCAATCACTGCCATCTTGTGCCTGCGGAATTTCCACC
>JAAYNP010000124.1 GCA_012520795.1 Bacillota bacterium | reverse complement strand
CCAAACCTGAGCGCTGCCTTCAACAGCCACTCCCATGTCAGCTCCAGGCTTAACCTGCACCCGTTTCACTTCAGGCATAATATTCCGCTCGGGAATCCGCCAGCCGGTCTGCCCGATATGGCCGTTCTTCATCACACCCTGCCACTTGCCGCCGGCCAGAGTGTGGTTGTAGTATGCTGTGTCCTCGGCTTCCTTTGCAAAAACCTCGGCGGCAAGATCGGCATATGTGTTGGCGGAAACCCTGCCCTGCTGAGCATAAAGGTGGTTTAGGGCTGTCAAAACATTCAGCTTTAAGACATTGGCACTGCCCCGCACCGGATAGAGAACCAATTGGAAAAAGGCATCCCGTTTTGCTTCCGGCAGCTTGGCATAGATCGCCTCACTGGCCTTGACAAGCTCTTCATATGCCGCCAGGACCCGTTCTGCTTCCCGGTAGTGCAGCACGCTGTAGGTGTCCGGCTGGATATGCTCAGGCTTGCGCCTGCCGTTGTACTTGATATACTTCCAAACTACTTCACCCACGGTTTTCCCGACTTCAGGGCCGAATTCCCGTTCCGCCCAACTGGATGTAAACTCCATCAGATTGTCTTTATTCCATTTATGGATATCATAGGCCAAATCCAGAAAGAATTCGGTGGGTACTTCATGGCCTTTCAGATCCCCCACATTCACAATCCAGATCCGGTCAACTCCATAGTCGTAGGCCATCCGCATCTGTTCCCAGATCTTGGGGAAAGGGACTGTGTCCAGCCACCGGTAGGACTTGGGCCCACCCACATAGTCAAAGTGATAGTACATGCCGTATCCACCGGGGCGGTTTCGTTCGGTTTCCTTGGGGACCATCCGGATATTGCCGAAGTTATCATTGGCCAAAAGAATGGTGACATCATCAGGGATATTGATCCCCGCTTCCCAGAATTCCTGGACTTCTTTGTACAAGGCAAATACCTGGGGGGCCTCGGCTGCGCTCTTACCGGTAATGTCAGACAGGATCTGCCGCTGATCGGCAATGATCCTTTCCATCACTGCCATCCGTTCCTGCAGTGTGCCATCATCCATCATGGGCTCGTCGCCATCACCCCGCATGCCAATGGTCACCAGCTTTTCACAATCCTTGCTGATTCGAATCCCATCGCGCCAAAACTGAAGCAAGTTCTCCCGGTTTTTGCTGTAATTCCATTCACCAGTGCCGTACTGCTCCCATTCCACCCAACTGCGCATCATCGGCTCGTGATGGGAAGTGGCCATGACAATGCCATATTCATCAGCCAGTTTTCCGTTGAGCGGATCATCCCGATAAAAGTTGGCCGGTTTCCACATGGCAGGCCACAACAGATTCCCCTTCAGCCTTAAGATCAGCTCGAAAACCTTGGTGTAAAACAAGTGGTTAAACCCGCCAAACTTGCCATGGGCCCAGACTCCCAAACTCGGCCATTCATTGTTGAGAAAGATCCCCCGGTACTTCACCGATGGCTCCTTCCGCTTATAAACACCACTGCGGATTACCAACGCCTTTTGCCTTTCCGGAATCACATCAGCCCACCAATACCAGGGGGAAACACCGATCTGTCTGGAGATTTCATATATACCATAGATTGTGCCCCGCTTGTCACTGCCGGCTACTACCAGGCCCAGCCCAACATTGGGTAAAGGATTGGGGACAACCTGGACAACATGGGCTTCCCACCTGCCTTTGATCTCCAGAGCATCAAGCCTGCCGGCAGCAATCAGACTATCAATCAGAGGGCTTTTTCCGATGGTGCCCACAATCACCGTTTCATGGGTAAGGTCCTGATCTGTCTTCACCTTTGGCAGGCAGCCTGTGACCCGGTGAATATCGTCCCGCAAGTCCATCAGTGCCCGTTTGACTCCGGGATATTCCTCCCTGTCTGCGTAAATGTCGGCTATCACACCGTCAAACACCAGCCGAAAATCGCCGGGCTTGTAATCGTTGGCCACAAAAGTCATTGCCGCACCCCCTTCAGCAGTCTGCGTCAGCTTCCAGCCTTAAATCTATCTGTCAATCCAGATCCACGATCTGTACCTGGGAAAAGAAACTGCGCTCTTTCCCAACTTTGGATACCTCGCCAGTTATGGTAAAGGTGTCCTTCAAACGAATATCAGTCGAGGAACTCCCCATCATCACCGAGAAAGCACCAGGTTCGACCACCAATTCCATGGCCCGGTTGTAGAAAGCCAGCTGGTCAGTGGACAAGCTGAACCTGACCCGCTTCCACTGCTGCGGCTCAAGGTGCACTTTGGCAAACCCTTTCAGTTCTTTAACCGGCCTGGTCCGGGAAGCATACTGATCACCAATGTAGAGCTGAACAACCTCTGCTCCGGCAACAGTCCCCACATTGCCTACTTCGCACTCAATGACAATCTCAGCCGGTGCCTGGCCCTGGGTTGGCACAATTGTCAAATTGCCATAGGCGAACTCAGTATAACTTAAGCCATGGCCAAAGGGATACAAAGGTTTGTTGTCCACCTCAAGGTACATCCGCCGCGTTGAAATACTGCTGCGGTAATAATGTACCGGCATCTGACCCACCGTCTTGGGAATCGAAACACACAGTTTGCCGCTGGGATTGTAATCGCCAAAGAGCACTTCTGCAACGGCATTGCCTCCTTCTTCCCCCGGCAGCCATGCTTCCAGCACAGCCGGGATGTGTTCGGCAACCCAATTGATGGCCAATGGCCTTCCGTTGATCAGTACCACCACAATTGGGGTGCCGGTTTCATAGACAGCTTTAACCAGCCCTTCCTGGACACCCCACAATTCTAGGCTGGCCCGGTCGTGGCTTTCCCCATCAGTATCCTTGATCCTTCCCTTGATGGTTGTGAAGTCTACATCGGAGATGTCTCCGGGGCTGATCAACCCGGATAGGCCGGACCGGCCGCCGACAACAACGATTGCCACATCTGATTTTTCCGCGGCGGCAACAGCTTCAGCAAATCCACTGGTGTCCTCAACCATGATCTCACAGCCCTTGGCATAATTGATCTGCACTTCCTCGCCAAGTTTGGCTTTGAGGCCTTCGTATATACTGACAACTGGAACCGCATCTTCCGGACTGTCCACATGGGCGCTGTAAACATAGTCTCCAAGCATGTTGCGGGTATTGTCAGCACTGGACCCAATCAAAGCGACGGACTTGAGCTTTGTCTTGTCGAGGGGCAGCAGCCGGCCCTCGTTTTTCAACAGCACGATTGACTCCCGGGCCAACTGTCGGGCAAGCTCCCGTTGCTCTTTGGTTTCAAATACTTCAAACACTTGTTTTTCGTTTACATATGGATTGTCAAAAAGGCCAAGGAGAAATTTCAGCTGCAGGTGCCTCCGGACTGCTTGATCAATAGTCTCCATGGAGATCAGGCCTTTCCTGGCAGCGTCAACCAGGAGGTCTCCATAGCAGTCGGTCTTTGGCAGTTCAATATCAAGACCCGCTTCCAGCGCCAACACTCCTGCGTGCTGTTTGGACTCTGCCACCTGATGTTCTGTATGAAGCATTTTGATGCTGTTGTAATCAGACACCACTATTCCGTCAAAACCCAATTCTCCCCGAAGTATGTCTGTCAGAAGCTCTCTGGAAGCGGCACACGGAAAGCCATCCAGATCATGGTAAGCATTCATAACCGATTTGGCGTTGGCCTCTTTAATGGCTGCTGCATATGGGAACAGATGAACTTCTCTGAAATTGCGCTGCCCAATATGCACCGGCGCATGATTGCGGCCGCCCTCGCAAATGCCATGTCCGGCAAAATGCTTAAGAGTGCCCAAAACCGAGTTTGTCAGATCGGGGCCGTCCTGGAGCCCCTTGATATAGTTGGTGGCCATGACAGCAGCCAGGTATGGATCCTCGCCAAATGTCTCCTCCACCCGGCCCCAGCGCAAATCCAAAGCCAGGTCCAGAACCGGCGACAGGCCAAGCCTTGCCCCAATGGCCAGCATTTGCCGGCGAATCTCTTCCGTCATCTTCTTGATCAGATCCGGATTCCAGGCGGATGCCAACCCGATAGCCTGGGGATAAGCAGTCCCTCCCTTGGCCATCAACCCGCTTAAGCATTCCTCATGGAGCAAGGCTGGAATCCCCAACCGTGTTTCTTCCAACAGGAACCGCTGTACCGCATTGGCGGCTTTGGCAGCCTTCTCCGGTTCCAATCCACTGGCTCCGGCAATACGTGTGATTTGGCCAATACCATAGGGGATCGCTTTTTTTGCTTTTTCAGGAGAGAACTCACCCCGTTCATCAAGAAACGCATCCGGGCCAACGGAACCCAGTTGGGCCACCTTTTCTTCCAAGCTCATCCGTGTCACCAAATCCTCAATTCTTGCCTGAACTGGCACGGTTTTATCTTCGCACTGTCTTGCTTCCAATCTTAACACCATCCCTGTTCATAGAATTCTGTCGCACAGCCTGATCAGTGTTTAGAACTGTAAAACCCTTTCCAAAGCTGGTTTTGGTTGGTGATTCATGTCAAAGAGCAGTGGCCAGTTGATCCGTCCCCGTACCGGGAAATTATGCAGCCATGTTGTATCGTCCGCAGCGCCCCACAATGTCACATTGGTTATGACATCGGCGTATTCTCTAAACAAGGCAAACACCTGCTCATAGCGTTCTGCCTGTTTTTCAATCATTTCCGAAGTAGGCTCAGTCAAATCGGTACGCCGATCGTCAAACGCAAACACGGACATGTCAAGCTCAGTAATGTGCACCTGCACACCCAACGCAGCATATTTTTCAATCGTTTCACGGATTTCCCCAGCGTCCGGCCAGTAGAGATTCCAATGGCCCTGAATGCCTACTCCATGAACAGGAATGCCCTTGTCCTGCAGTCCTTTTACCAACTGAACGATTTTGTCCCGCTTCCCGGGCTGAACTGCATTGTAGTCGTTGTAGAACAAGAGTGCCTCGGGATCGGCAGCATGGGCAAATTCAAAAGCTTTTGCAATAAAATCCGGGCCGATTATCCCCAGCCATGGGGATCTCTGCCTTAAGACTCCCGGGCTTGAATCGGCAACAGCCTCATTAACCACATCCCAGCAGTAAATGGATCCCCGATAGCGTGAGACCACCGTGTGGATATGCTCTTCCATCCGTTTTAGCAGTGTATCCCGATCCACCGGGCGGCCGTCCCCATCTATGAACAGCCAAGGGGGATTTTGATTATGCCAGACCAGGGTATGGCCGCGGATCCGTTTATTGTGCTGTTTGGCAAATTCGACTAACTGATCAGCCAATGTGAAGTTATAGGCATCGGGTTCTGGATGGATCGGCCCGAACTTCATATGGTTTTCTGCGGTTAAAGAGTTAAAATGAGTGATCAAAAGCTCTCTATGCATCTCCAGATTCCTGGGGCTGGCACATGTCCCAACCGGAAAATAGGACTCATATTTTTGATATAAAGACTGAACTTGCATTGACATTGTATTACCCCCCTTAATGATCTCCTTCATCTGTCTTTTGACTGCTTACCCGCCTTTTTTGATGATTTTAACCGCATAAACCTGTTCCGCGGCTTCGTCTGCCGCCACAACCCTGACTTCCAATGATGTGACGCCTTCGGCCAATTTGACAGCCCGCGGCTGCTGGTCATCAATGAGGATCCCGTCGACATACACCAAAGCATGGGGGCTGGCGGGAGTAAACTTAATATCCACCTGTTCCTGATCGTCACAAACAGCAGCTTGATAGACTCCCCCTGCCAAGGGTACTGCTTGCCCTTGGATACAGACTGATGCCAGACTTGCATTGGTGTCATAGTCCTTAAGAATCGCCACCCGATCAAACACCCGCCCGGCATTTCCTGTTTCGCAGTTGACAAACTTCACCGTCACCTTGGCCTTGCCTTTGAGCCAAGCTGCGGGAATCTGGTAACGAAAATGGTGGAACTCAGATGAATCATTTGCAGCAATTGTTACCTGAGTCAACAGTTGATCATAGATGTGGATATTGAAAGCCTTCCCTGCATCACCATTGTAAAAAGTGGTGCAAAGATAGTTGTTCACTTGCGGATCAACACTCAAATCGTAGCTGAACCACCCTGGATCATCCTCATTGAAAGCAAAGCGGAAGTTATGCCCCCTGAAGAAACCAGTTCCTGAGTTTCCCTGCAAATTATGAATCAACTCGTGCTGATCATTGGTGATCTGTACTGCATCGATCTCTGTATCAATCCGCTTGCGCCTGGCTTTATTGGCCTTGATGATCTGCTGCAGAACAGGTGAATCCAACTTTACCAGGCGGAAATATATGCCGTAACGCTGCTTGTACTCCAAATAATAGGGTACAAACCTCAGCCTGCTGTCCTCATCCGTACCTTTGAGCCGAAACTCAAGCCTGCCTGGTACCTGTACCATGTTGGATCTGATGGCATCTACCCACTGGTCAACCGTACCGTCTTGGATTACAATGTAATCTTTGACTGCAACCCCATCAGGCATGGTGGGCTTGACTGAAGCCCAGTGCCTGACAACAGTCATTTGTTCGATCCCCAACGGCGCGCATAAAACCACAGGCCCATATGTAAAAGCCACTGCATCTTGATTATCAGGCAACCGAGAGGCCCTCACTTCTGCCGGAAGGCTCAATTCGATCAAATCACCCGGCTGCCATGGGGCACAAACCGATAAATAGCCGTTGACATGCTCAACCCGGCACGCCTTGCCATTGACAGTGAGGCTGACAGGTTGGCCGGCTGCAGTCCATTCAGGAATCCTAAAGCAAAGGGTCAGCTCTTCGCTTGGAGCAGCCTCAATTTTGAACCTGACTTGTGAATGATTGGGAACATCAGCATCTTGAGCAAGCACCATCCCTTGGGCACGCCAATTCAGCCGCGAACTGATGTATAAGTTGACATACAAGGAACGGCCGCTGTGGAAGTAAATACTATCATTCAGCTTGGTGAAGTTCTCCATGCCGGTGCCGGTACAGCACCAGAATGAATCCGTCTCCGTCCCAAAGGCCTTGAAATACCCGGTGCCCATAGGTTTGAAATAAGTGGTCATCCCGGTCTCCGGGTTGATCGAGGCCATAATTTCGTTAATCAAGGCCCGTTCATAAAAATGAGCGTACTTTATATCCCCGGACAGCTTGAACAACTCCCTTGTCAGCAATAACATATTATGGGCATTGCACGATTCATTGTTTAGATTGGTTCTTGTGGCATCAAGCAGGCCAGGTTCCTGGAAGTGCTCGCATTCACTGTTTCCTCCGGTGACGTATGTATGATCCTTGACCACCATGTCCCAAAACTGCTGTGCTGCTTTATAATAGAAGGCTTCGGTTTCACCCAAAACCCTGTAGCGGTTGAGGGCACCGATGATCTTGGGAAACTGGGTATTGGCATGCCTGTTCATCAATATGTTTCTGCCTTCTGCGACCGGTGTCAGGAATTCTTCGTCATCAAACGCCTTTGCAGCTTCAAGATGTTTTGGATCGTTGGTTATCTTGTATAATTCGTACAAGATATCATTGATACCGCCGTATTCAATATTCAATACCCGCCGGCGCACTTCCGGATTCCACTTGGATATGCGCTCCCAGCACCAATCCCCCAGACGGGAGGCAATCCCCAGCGCGGTGCTGTTGCCTGTATATTTATAGACATAGACAAGGCCGCTGATAATCTTGTGCATCGTATACCAGGGCACCCACTGGTTGCCTTTCCTTTTACCTTCGACAACATCAAAATGAGTTTCCGGTGAAGCAAACAGGTATCCGTTGGGCATGGCATCTTGAAAATTTTTCAGCTGCCCAATGATGTAATCAATTCGGTCCCTGATGCTGCTGCCGAGCTCAGGATCGATACCTGCCTTTTGCCTGTACGCCTGGGCCAATGCCACAAGGTAATGCCCAAGGGTGTGGCCCCTCAGCAAACTCCAGGCACCTTCCCAGCCGCCGTAAAGATCAATCCCCGGTTCGTGCTGGGGATCCTTACCCTCCGAGACCGCCTTAAATCCAGCCAGCAGCCGATCAGGATCAAGGCGCATCAGATAGGCCAGAGTCTGATTAAATGCATTGATATAGTAAGGATCTGTGATCTGAACCAGGCCGAGGTCAAATTCTTGCACCATACTGTTCCCCTTCCCTATCAATATTTTACAGGCTTAAAGTGATCCAGCCTGAACTCACCTTGAGCGAGTCTCCCATGGGCAGCCACTCAATTAAAACCGGAATTCTGCCCACCGCACCACTGTCTTGAAACAAAACTGCGTACCAGTCCCCATCAGGCGTATCAACAATCCCACCCTGGGCAACACCCTGGTCACAGTAACCCCGATCATCGTTGAGAACGTCACCGCCGACAAACTCCCCCTCCAGGGAATCAGCCGCAAAATAAGCGTGCACTCTCCGCCAACAATCCGGCAGGGAATGGATCAAAAAACAGGTAGTACTTCCCGTTAATTTTATAAATATGGGACCCTTCGCAGCCAAGCATGGGATTGTCCTTGTCTGAAACCAACAGCCGTTGGAGGCCACCTGGCCTGGGCCCGATCATGTAATAGGTGTCTCCGACACGGATCACATCAGGATCAGGGTAATCCATTTTGATAATGGGGTTGATCTGCTTAATCGCTATCTTTCGTGCCACTATAGAAAACCTCCTTCACATTAACCTTGTGAAACCATTGTGTCGTAGCCAACTCCATAAATCCGGTAGTTTCCGCTTAACGCGAGTAGAGCAAACATATAAAGACAGTTGTCGTAATAGCGCCTGTCTCCACTTCTTAACGGTGTGTCCCAGAGTTTTCTTGCACACTCTTCCCAATATGGGCCTTTGGCAGCCAATGATGCATGGGCATTGGTGGCAGTGATGGCCACTGGGTGCAACGCTTTGCCTGGCAGTATCCGTCCGTCCAGCTCATAAATTCCATCGGTCCTGTGCCTTACCGTATGGCAGAAAAAGTGCTGCAGTTTGTCAGCGATTTCCACCCGCCAGTCCTCCGGATGATCCAGGTCTTGGCTGAACCAGGCATAGTCCATGGCAATGTTGGCAATTGTCCGGTATGCATCGGAATAGTACAGATCCCGACGGTAACTCCCGGGGCGAAACCTGACGAGCGGTGTACCGTCAAACTCGGACAATTCGGGATTCAAGCCAGTCACAGGATGGCATGCCTTTTTCAAGAAAGCCCGGCTTGCGTCAGCAGCCTCTTGCCAAAACTGCCGATCTGCTTCATCCGCCCACAGAGCAAACAGCTCATAAAAATGGGGCAGGTGGTATGATGCGTCGGTAAAATTACAGTTGGCGACGAATTTAATCAGCTTTGTCCCGGGATCCCACATGGGATGGCCTGTACCCGGCTGTTCCCCTTTGTGGATGCAGTCGCGCAGAATAGTACAGGCCTCTTTGGAGTAGTTGTAGATCCCTTCCCCGTCGCCCCAGCGGTGGGAGGCAAAGAACAGCGCCATGGTAAAATACTCTTCCCCATCGGGAGCAGCCCCTTCTGACTTGCGGGTTCCGTCAGGCCTGCAGGACCAGGCAAAATAGCCCCGCTCCAGAGTATCATCATCGTGATACATATAGGTTTTGGCCCATTTCCAAATCCGATCAAACTCTGCTTTCCGGTTGAGCTGTACACACATCATCATCCCATAGGACATGCCTTCGGTGCGTACATCAAGATTGCCTGTATCCAAAATGTAGGCCATATCATTACCAACAGGATGATAAATCCGTTCCGCTTCATCCCCGTAAAACATAGTCTGGAAAGTTTGTTCAATGCGGTCTTTGATCTCATCATCACCATACCCAAGCTCCCGAAACACATTGCGGTACTCTCCTGTGTAAAACGCTCCCTGCCTCATTTACCTACTATCCTCTCCTCCTGGTTCAATTATGGAAACCGGTTTACATACTGCTAATGAGACACAGACATACACAGCATGCCTGTCCGGAAATACCTATAGAGAACCGGCTCGGCGGTTAGCCCACGAGCCCGGTCCTCTCGATACTTTCCACAAAGTATCGCTGCATGAACAGGTAGATGATCAACAGCGGCGTAATCACCATAATCATGCCGGCGTTGTTGATTACAGTATTGAAGTTATCCTGGACCATACCGCTGGTCACGGCTACCATATCCGTTGCCCGGATCACCTGCGCCGCTTTTGAAGCTACAGTTTCCAAAGCCTGCGGCAGGAAGTTCTTAGTGCTCATGAACATAGTAGTGTAGAAGTAATCGTTCCACTGCCAGACAAAGGAGAAGAGAAAGACCACGATCAATCCAGGGACTGCACTCGGCAGCATCACTCTGAAGAACGTGCTTAAAAACCCACAGCCGTCAACGTAAGCAGCCTCTTCCAGTTCCCGGGGCATTCCCCTGAAGAACTGACGCATGATGTAGATAAACAGCCCGTTGCGAAAACCGGAGCCGGTAAGGCCGGTTAGGATAAACGGCCAATAGGTCCCCACAAGGTTCAAAGGCTGGCTTTTCAGGATGCCGAACAGATCGAAATAGCGGAAATTCAGGTATAGAGGGATCCGAATCATCTGCGGCGGCACGACCAGGGTGAAAATGGCCAGACTCAAGAGCAGCCCGCTGCCCCGCCACTGAAACCGGGCCAAGCCGTAGCCTATATAGGTACAGGATGCCAGTTGGCAAACGCTTACGACTAGTGCCAGGGTCAGGGAATTAAAGAGGGCTTGGGGATAATTCATGTACACCCAACAGGTACGGTAGTTGTTCAAAGTCGGATTGCGGGCAATCCACTTGACGGATTGGTCATAGAGTTCTTCCACTTGCATAAACGAAGTCGCCAATCTGGTCATCATCGGTTGAATAATCACATATGAAACTCCCAGAAGTACTGCTACCCGGAAGATCGTCCCGATCATATTGGTTAGCCTCTTTTTCTGCAGGCGTGTCATCACAGCTCCCCCCCTGATCACACGTTATAAAATACGAACCGTCCCACAACCACCACAATCACGGCCAATAACAGGCCAATAAAACCGAAATACATCATGGACATGGCCATCGCCACACCAAACCCGGCACCGGTAAAGGACACCTGCTCAATTAAGCTGATCAGCTGGTTCTGCGGTGTTGTAAACGAATCGATTACAGTGTATACCAGGTTGGTGATAATCAGCGGGCTTAAACCAGGGAAGGTAATCAGCCAGAATTTCTCCCACCCTGTGGCCCCTTCCACATCTGCCGCTTCATAGACGCTGGGCGGGATTGACTGCAGCCCGGCCAAGAAGATCAGAATCTGTACACCCGAGTCCCGGATAATTTCCGGGCTGCCGGTAATTACCTCAATCAGGTAATCCACTACAGCATCCGGCAGGCGGATCATTCCCAGAATCTGCCGCAGGGCGTTGCCGGCAAAATAGTTGGCGTTGGCGGTCTCCTGGGCCATGATGTATGCCCAGTCACTAGTTTCCATCCTTAAAACCACTCCTGCCCCCAGGATCACCGGCAGGAACAAGATCATCCTGGCTACGGACCTGCCTCTGAATTTTTGGTTCAATATTGAGGCGGCAAACAAGCTAAACCCGATGATCATCGGCAGCGTGCTCAATGTATCAGTGATGTTCTCCACAAACCGCTCGTTAAAGGTTGCATGCTGCAGCAAAGCATAACGGAAATTGCCCAGGCCTTTCCAGATCAAAGTATAGCCGCTTCTGTCGAGCTGCAGCTCATTGAGGCTGAAGATGACCGACTCAATAAACGGGTACAGGAAAAACAAGGAAAACCCAATGATAAACGGAAAGGTAAACAACAGCCCGCCGAGGAACTGCCGCTGCCTGTAGCCTACTTTAAAAATCCTTCTTCTGGCCAAGTTGATCCCCTCCCCTCAGGACGTGATAGCCAAACGCCGGTACCTCCACACTCAGAACCTCCACAGATTCTGAATTATAGTTAACGATAACCGCCATACCGCTCTCATATGTGGTCATGTACACATTGGGCCCCAGGCTTTCGTGATCGATAATCCTCTCATTCCAGACAGGCCCCAGTACTTTCAAGACTTCGGCATATACTTCCATGATTTGATCGCTGTGATCCAGGTAGTTGATGGCATAAAGATCATCAAAGCGGGATGCCTTCACCGCCGTCGATTCTGAATAAGCCAAGAGGTAATAGGGGACGGCTCCAGTTTCCAAAAGCTTCAGCAGGTAAGTCTGGGGGCGTTTCGTCAAATTCCCGGGCTCTCCCGCATAGGGGATATAGCCCCTTAAGACGATCTGGTAAAAGGGCACCCCCTGATCAAGGATTTCAAAATTCCTGCTGTAAAGAGGCTTCTCCACCACATAATCTGCATAGGGCAGGGTATATGCATTGGCACCGCCAAGCATCAACGACAAACCCTGCTCTTTAAGCTTCTGCAGCTGGTTAATTACGATTGCTTTGGCCTGTTCCCTGTCAACCAGCTCACTTTCGTTTAACTTGTAATCAGCATACAAATCCCGGCCCAAAGCATCAAAGGAAAGGGCAGGGATCTCATACTCCCGGTACCCCGCAATGAATTTGTCAAGCACCCTCGGCAGCTTCCCGATTGACAAAATCGGGATTTCCTCCCCTTGGATCCGTAAATGCGTTGCGAGGTCATAGCGGTTGAGATAGGCCGGCCTGCGGTCCAAAGCCCTGGCCGTATCCTGGTAATGGATAAAATCATCAAACAGAGTTGTTTTGAACACATGCAGAAAATTGACATTGGGATAGAGCTCCACATTGCTGGCCTTCAAGTTTGCTGCCACAGTCTTAAGCTGCTGCTTCGTCCCTAATTTCGGCTCCAGCTTCACCCCTGAAGGGAAGATATGCTCCATACCCCGCTTGAGCCAGCCATTGTAGCGGATGACCAGGTTCTTTACACCCTGATCCAGGAAATGCCCCACAATGCTTTCCGCTTGTTCAAACATAGTCACCGGTTTGACAACTTTTTGGGACACCCCAAAAACCGGTTCCACCTTTTCAATCCCGCCGATCAGCTCCAGCAGCAGCGGTATCTCAGTCTCATCCATCCGCTTCAGCCCAAAGCGTTCAGCCAGGTACTGCTGGTAGTACAAGGCCATCCCTACATAGTCCGCTGCTGATTGATCAAGGAAAGCATAGCGGACCACCAGATCATCCACTAACGGCCGCGCCTGATACATCATGATCGACAGGTCACGCATATAGATTACAGCACCGCCGGACTGCATATATACCCGGGCATTGGGGATGTACGCAAAACTGCCGTACACTTTGTTGTAGCTGTCGCTCATCCCTGAAATCTCTGCAACCAGGGTTGCTGCGGCATCTCCTGATTCAATAATCGCCAAAAATGCCCGGTCGCTGTGTTTAATTCCATATATAGGCAGATGGACTTGGGATTCCATTTCATAGGAATACTCCCGTACCGCAGTGGAAGCATGATCCCTGCCGTAAACCTCCCGGCGGTAGGTCTGCACGCCCTGCTTGCCGCTGTTTAAGTTGATCAGGGCTCCAGAGCCGTCGGGCACAAAGATGTAGCCTTCCTCTTCCGAATAGGCAGCGCCGAAGTAGGGCAGGACTGCAATTGTAGTCAGGGGATAAGTGACATTTTTCTTGGTCGTGGCATCATAAACGTTTTTGGGATAGACAACATCACTGCTTGGGACCCTGACTACCAGCTCGTCACCGTCGATCACATACTCAATGGCAACTGTAAAGACCCGCAAGTTCTTTTCCGGAGGTGTAACATTGTATTTCAGATGCTCTTCAATCACCCGGTCAGGGGAATAACCGCTGGCCTTAATCAGCTCGATTAACTCCTCTTCATCCCAGATCATCACATTCCATTTCCGCATCAAGGTAGAGGTATCAAAGATAGCTTGAATATCCTCGGTTTTTACAGCCCCCAAAGAAGCATAATCTTTATACTCCTGCACAGCTTTCAAATATTCCTGAATCAGCCTTCTTTTGTCAGTTGCCCTAAACCTGGGTTCTTCGATCCGCACTCCATATTCGCCCAGCAGCGCATCCAAGTCCACGCCTAGAATTGAGATGTTGTCCGGGTCAACATAACCGGGCTCTACAGTGAACATGGCGTATTGATCCCGGGCAAACTGCCGGTCCTCATCGGACTCCAGGTAGGAAAGGAGTTTATTAAACTCTTCTTCGCTAATCACCAAAGGTAGGTAGGCTTTGTCATCCCACTCTTTACCGATTAGATACTCAACCCTCACTCCGTTCTCGAT
>JAAYNP010000123.1 GCA_012520795.1 Bacillota bacterium | reverse complement strand
TTTTGAGGATGTCTGCTGCGTAATTACATTCAACCATGATGTGAGTCAGTCCATGAAACTTATATCTTATGTAGTAGGTGTCTGTAGCATATAGCAGTTTGTCTCCGTCCTGATTAGCCAGCAGGAAGCCGAGCGGCTCTGCTGCGTCATGCTGTGTTTCAAAGGGCAATATGGTCCAGGTGCAAATCCTAAACTGTTGTTTAGCCTTGATGATATGGATCCTGTGCCCGGATACTTCCAACGCCTCTGCGGTTCCTTTGGACATATAACAGTCGATACCGGCCTTCGTGATGTCATTGATTGCCTTACAGTGGTCCTGGTGTTCGTGACTTACAAGGCATCCGTAAAGTGAGGATACCTTAAAGCTCAGTTTCTTCTGAATTTCCCGAAATTGTATTCCACACTCCAAGAGGAGTGGGGTCCTGCCATCAGTCACCTTGTAGCAGTTCCCCGTGCTCCCGGAGGCAAAGGGGGTAATCTCTATCATCAGAATCCTGGCCCTTCCTCAAATACGGTTTGTTGTTTACCCTGCCGCGGCTTCTCTTGCCTTTTCTCCTTTGGCTTGTCTTCCACAGGCGGCTCAACATCAATAGTCTCTTTGTTAGCATTTTCCTTGATTTCTTGCTCAACCATTATCTCGTAGTCGTCTTTGGTCAGGTCGATAGTGTCGTAGATTTCATCTGCTGTATGCATTCCCATTGCCAGCTCTGGTGCATAGGCCCGGATAAACCAGCTTGCGGCCCTATACATAAGCATCTGCTGGGGCATGGTCTGCCACTTCGAGCCGTCTTTGCCATACCAGCCTTCCTTCTTGGCCAGGTCGATGGTTACGGTGGCCCCGGTTAGCTTCTCCCCTGTGGCCTTTTCAACCGCCCAGGCTCGGCAGCCCCAGGAGTCTTTGCCCTCGTCTCCTACCCATTCGTATCTAAGGGCTGAAAACTTGCCGCTTGTGTTAAACGTGCTGATCAGAAACTGGCTTGACCAGCCCGGTTTTCCATGAACAATGTAAAGGTTTTGCATCACCATCAGGGGGTCTGCATTCATCCTGTTGGACATGTTCAGTGCAATAATGCAGTTGGCTATGTTCCCCCGATACTCTTTCGGGACCAGAGTTGACTTAGCAAGAACGTTTGCGGCTTTGATTGCTAGCTCAAGTGCACTCTTGCTGCCAAAGCCCGGGACTATATCTGGGACTTGATTTTGCTGTTCTTGTACCTGAATTGCTGTTTTTTCGCTCATTTATACAGCCTCCTTCATTTCTTTTTTCTCCGCAAGCTCAATGCGAAGCTTCTTATCCTGAGCCGATACGATCAACCGGATCTGTTGGCCTGTCGTGGGAATCAGTTGGGTCACCGCCTCGGCATTGTCCACGAATATCGGAGCCTCAAACCCGTAGTGCTCGGCCAGGGTGTTGATAATGTCAAGGCCGATATTCAAACGGGCACCATTGTTAAGATTGCTGTACGGGATGCCCTGGAATGTAGTCTCGCAGCACTCTTCTATCCCGCCGTTTACCAGCGTGTTAAATAGTTTGAAGCGTGCAAGCTTAAACTTGCTGTTGATTTTCTCTTCCAGAAGTCGGACCTTGGTCCTTATAAACTCCTCGGTTAAATACAACTGGCGCTCCAGTTCCTCATACTCTGCCGCCAGTTTCCGCTCTTCTGCTTTGAGTTCCTCGATGCGCTTCAGGCCGCTTTCCCTGGCCTCGAAGCGTGCCTTTGCTTGTTCAAGTGCCTGAATCGCGCCGGATATTTCGTCAGCT
>JAAYNP010000122.1 GCA_012520795.1 Bacillota bacterium | reverse complement strand
CTGCGGACTGCTTACAAGGCCAGCTTTCTTGATACAAAAACAAGTCCTTTGCCGAGCCTGGATGAACTTGGTGATGAGGAGATTATTCTTTTGGTATATGAGGGCAGGCCAACCATGTATAAAAAACCTGCCCCGGTTATCCTCGCCAGCCAGCATGTGGATTATGCCCAGTATGAATTCGTGTTTAAGCGAGTGCATTCCGGCGGTATACTACTGGAAGATGTTGTGGAAATCGAGCTGAAGGCCAAAGACTATGAACTTGTTACCAGTGCCAAACTGCTCAATCTACGTGAAGGTGCAATTGAGGGGAATCCGGGCACAAATGGTGCCAATGCTTTCCGGTATCAGGCTGTTTATGTGCCCGACGATATAGGGGATATTGAGGCTCCGGACTACCGCTGTTTTATAGCTACAGCTGTATACGGTTTGGACTCTGCAATGACAAACATTCTGCGTCTCTTTAGAGATCGGGTTTTACTGGCGACAAACCTGGGACGAGCTATAGTCAGGCTTTACTACACCTATTCACCGCATGCTGCCGCAGTATTGGATCACAGCTTGCTCCTACGCCTTCTTGTGGGCATAGCCCTCTTACCGCTGGTCTTGATGGCTTATGCTTTGGTATATCCGCACTGGGCGGCGGCTTTTGCCATGATCACCATGCTGTATATCCTAAGGTATAAACATTAAGGATCACCTGGCTGCCGAGCCATGGTTCAGATTGCGTTTGTACCGGTGATACAGATATCCTAGAATGCAGCTGATGACGATCAACCCAGCGAAGATCAGGCAATCAACGGCCAGCAGGCTTTTGCGCAGTGTTAGATTGATAAATTGAACAATGGTGTAAAGCACGATTTGAATGGCTGTCACCAGTAGGAAACAAACCCAGCCTTTCTCTGTATAAAAATGCTCGATAAGAAGGATCAGTGCGATAACTGCCAAGCCCAATACCATCATAACCATCTTGTCCATGAAATTGATCAGATAATGGCTCCAGCCCAGGCTCTGCATGAGAATCAGGCTTACGCTCCGAAACGATAAGTATATGTAAGCACTGAATCCTGTGCTGGCAAACCATAATGCATATTTTGAGAATCCTTGCGAAAATCCCTTCATTGGCTGCCGACCTCCATGCAGTAATTGTCCTTATATTATTTTTCTCTAGTAAATCCTCGTTTCCTTGCGCTGATTTTGAAAAATAATGACATATTTACGGGTAAAACACTTTACAATAATTAAACAAATATGATAAAATGTACACGAAGTTTTTATAGGCTGGCAGGCAGCACAATAATGGCAAAGCTGGGGGTTGGCACCATGAGAATCCTCGTTGTCGATGATGATCATGTTGAGCGGAAAAAACTGGAGCGGACGATCCGGTTGTTGGGCCACGAAACACTTGCGGCTTCCAACGGTGACGAGGCTTTCACAATCTGGCGCATGGAAGGGCCGCGAATTGTGATCGCCAAATGGATAATGCCAGTGGTGGACGGATTGGAACTTTGCCATCGGATCAGAGCCGCCGAAGGCAGCCGCTATACATATATCATGATCATGACCGACAGGGACGATCCAGAGGATGTAGTTAATACTTTGGATGCCGGTGCCGATAATTATATCACAAGGCCGTGTTCGCAAGCGGAACTGAAGGCGAAGCTGAGTGTCGGCGAACGGATTGTGGAAATTGAAAGCCGGGACACGGTCATCTTTGCCATATCCAAACTGGTGGAATCCCGGGACTATGAAACAGGGTTTCATCTGGAGCGAATGCGTCACTATACCCGGCTGCTTGCTGAGTATTTGTATGAGAACAATGTATATCGTGGGCACATTAATTTAAACTTTATTGAGAATATTTACCTGACGAGCCCGCTTCACGATATCGGCAAGGTTGGAATTCCTGATCACATTTTGCTTAAGACAGACCGGCTTGACGACCAGGAGTGGGAGATAATGAAGACCCACACCGTAATCGGTTATGATACCTTGATGGCTGCCTGCAATCATCAGCTCAAGACTGACTATTTGCAAATGGGTGCCGAGATTGCCCTAAGCCATCACGAGAAATGGGATGGTACAGGATACCCTCACGGCCTGGCGGGGAACGAGATTCCCTTGAGCGCACGGGTCGTGGCGATTGCGGATGTATACGATGCCCTAGTCAGCAAACGGGTTTACAAAAATGCATACCCACATGAGGTATCACGGGCTATTATTGTCAACAGCTCCGGAAAACATTTTGATCCCGTTATTGTTGAGGCATTCCTGGCCTGTGAAGAAGAGTTTGTCAGGATTCATCAGCGATACGGAGAGTGAATTCACGATAAAGGGGTGTTGGTGGCATGGCTGTGGGCAAACTGGATTATACGGCTCATAATTTCATGGAGGATATTGTTTTCGAGCTTATTGCCCTTAAGCAGAAGGATGACCCTGATTTTGATTTCTGTGAAAGGTGTCGGATGGATATCGGTGCAATTGTGCTCAATGCGGTTGAACCACAGTACATCAAGGTTAAGACGAAACTGGCAGAGCTCGACGAAACTACCCGCAAAAGTCTGGAACAGTTAGTTGACGAAGCAGCAGAACAGGTGCGGGCCAACCCGCATCATGATCGAGAGGATAATGGTGGGTATCATTTGGAGAATTTCAGCGAAAGGATGGTCCGGCAGGTTCTGGCGGAGTTCGTAGAGAATCAATTCGAGATAGAACTGGCTCCAGAAGACATTCCATTGGTAGCTGCAATGGTGCTGAACCAAACCAAGCCGCGTTACGCTGTTACTACGCGTGGTGGCGCCTATAAGCGGTTAGCCCAACTTGATCACCAGTTTGTTCCGACCACAATATCCTGTATCTACAATGTGATCAGACAGCTAAAGGATCTAAAGTAGCATGGTGTTGTTGTTTTTTGCCATCGGGTTAATTTTTGGCAGCTTTTACAATGTTCTGATTTGGCGGATTCCCAGAGGTGAATCCATCGTTTTCCCATCTTCTCATTGTCCCGGCTGCGGGCATACCCTCAAAGCGAGAGAGCTGATTCCGGTACTCAGCTATGTGCTCCAAAGAGGGCGGTGCCGCTGCTGCAGCATGAGGATCAGTTGGCAGTACCCAATTATTGAACTAACCACTGCCGTTGGCTTTGCTCTTTATGCCTCAAGGGAGGTCTCCTTGCCGGCACTAGTGAGCAAACTTTTGTTTTTCTCTTTGCTGTTGGTGGCAAGTACTATTGATCTGGAGCATAAAATATTGCCCAATGCCATCACGATTCCAGGGATCATGATTGGAGCCGTACTGGCATTTCTTGGCTGGTCCGTTCCAATTGGAGCAAGCTTATTGGGGCTGATTTCCTGCGCCGGATTTTTGTTGGTGCTGGCCCTGGCCACCAAAGGAATGGGTATGGGAGATGTGAAATTTGCCGGGTTAATTGGGGTGTTTATCGGCCCTCTGCCCGCTTTGGGCTCGATCTTCATTGCCAGTCTCGCAGGAACTGTTTTTGGGTTGATATATCTTTTGATAACCAGGCAGGGTCGGAATACCCCTATTCCTTTTGGCCCTTTTCTGGCTTTGGGAGCATTGTTCAGCGCGGAGTTCTTCTTATAGGTATTGCACTGCATATGGTACTCCAATCGAATCAGGATCAACCAGCAGAAGCTTGATGGCGGAAGCTGGTTTTTTTATTTTCACACTTCAATTTCCAGGTGAATAGAATACAGGAGAAATTGACTATGTACTGAAAGGGGAGTGCAATGTCTAAACAGGGGTGGATCACGATTATCTGTTTGGCAATTGCCGTGGCGCTGCTTCTCGGCAGTATCGCTGAAGCAAAGCAGTTGGAAAAGGTAACCTTAAGTGAGGTAGTGCGCTCGGTTTTCTACGCACCACAATACATCGCTTTGGCACTTGGATTCTTTGAAGAAGCAGGTTTGGACATTCAGCTGGAAACAGCATGGGGGGCGGACAAAGGCGCTGCCGCACTTATATCCGGGTCTGTAGATATCGGCTTTTTCGGGCCAGAGGCGGCATTGTACATTTACCAGCAAGGTTCGCCCGAGTTGATTGTTGGTTTTGCCCAGTTAACAGCCAGGGATGGATCCTTTTTTATGACAAGGGACTTGGAGGAAGATTTTGCGTGGGAAAACGTAAGGGGCAAGACCATTATCGGTGCCCGCCTGGGCGGTGTGCCCCAGATGGTGTTGGAGTGGGTGTTGAAAAAACACGGCATTCAACCGTTTGAAGATGTCGAGGTCTTGACTCATTTTGCCTTCGAAGCTGCGTTGGGGGCATTTCAAGCAGGGGTTGGTGATTATATCGCCCAGTTTGAACCGGCTATGAGCCAAATCGAGCTCATGGGAGGGGGCAAAGTAGTCGCCTCGCTTGGGGCAGAAGCCGGGCCAATCACTTATACAGTTTACCATGCCCGCCGTTCAACAATAAACGAAAGGCCGGAAATGCTGATCAAATTTGCCCAAGCCCTGCACCGCGGTCAAATCTGGGCAGCGAATCATTCAAGCGAAGAAATTGCAGAGGTCGTAGCACCATTTTTCCCTGAGATTGACCGGGAGGTCTTGATTAACACGATCCGAAATTACCAAGAAATTGATGCTTGGCAGCAGACGCCGCTTGTCTCTGAGGAAGGATTCCGCTTCTTGCAGGAGGTGATGTTTGCCGCAGGCGAGTTGGTTGAATTTGTTCCCTTTGAGCAGTTGATGGATAACTCAATTGCAAAGGCAGCCCTTGCACAATAGCCGATGCCCCTTACGGGGTATTGTTTATGAAAGGGTGAAGATCGATGGCCAAACTTTTGATCAACAATGTGTCCCTCAAGTACCACACCATTGAAGACGAAATTGAAGCTCTACGTGAATTCAACTTAAAGGTAACAGCCGAAGAGTTCATCGGCATTGTCGGGCCCAGCGGCTGCGGAAAATCTACTTTACTATCACTGATCGCTGGTCTGATTAAACCCACTACTGGGTCGATCATCCTGGACGGAACCCCCATTTCCGGGACTACGCAAAAAATTGGTTACATGCTGCAGCAAGACTATCTCTTTGAATGGCGCACAATTTTGGATAATGCGCTCTTGGGGCTGGAAGTGATGCATCGCAAGACACCTGATAGTATTGCGAGGGTTAAGCAAATGCTTAAGGACTACGGCTTAAGCGGCTTTGAGAATAGTTATCCTCATCAGTTAAGCGGCGGAATGCGGCAGCGGGTTGCCCTGATCCGCACACTGGCCACGGAACCGGACCTGCTGCTGCTTGATGAACCCTTTTCAGCTTTGGACTATCAGACGCGACTGGCTGTGGGTGAAGATGTCTGCAGAATTCTATGCCAGCATCGAAAAACAGTGATTATGGTAACCCATGATATTGCGGAAGCAATCAGCATGGCCGATCGGGTCATCGTAATGACTCCAAGGCCAGGGCGGGTCAAGAGCGAGCATGTGATCGATTTTGGCCCTGAATATAGCCATGGTTCCCCGCTGAAACGAAGGGAATCGCCTAAATTTAGAGAGTACTTTGCGGCGATATGGAAGGAGCTGAACAGCAATGAACAGTAAACAAGGCAGGCAAGCTCTGTATTCCATAGAGCATGTGAGATATCTTCGCAGGATCCGGGTCCGGCGGCGGATCATTGTGCTGCTGCAGATAATGCTTTTAATCAGCGCTTTTGCCATTTGGGAAGCAGCTGCCGATTACGGCTGGATCAATCAATTCATTACTTCCAAACCTTCTCGGGCATGGACGGCAGTGGTCAATTTGTTCAACCGGGGAGAATTGTGGAGGCATCTTGGATACACTATTGGCGAGACGTGCCTGGGTTTTTCTGTGGGCACTATGGCAGGAATCATCGTGGCAGCCATGTTGTGGTGGTCAGATTTCATATCCAAAATTCTCGATCCATACATTGTTATCTTAAACAGCGTACCCAAGGTAGCTTTGGGCCCTATTTTCATCGTCTGGCTTGGAACAGGATTGAAAGCAGTGGTGGCGATGGCAATTGCCACTTCGGTCATCGTCACCATCATGGTGGTTCATAATGGGTTTAAAAACATTGATCCAAACAAAATCAAGCTGATGCATACTTTCGGTGCAACAAGACTGCAGATTTTTACCAAAGTGGTAATCCCGGCAAGCATACCTACGATGATTGCGGCATTGAAGGTCAGCGTCGGCCTCTCTCTTGTGGGGACCATTGTCGGTGAGTTCCTTGGTTCCAAAGCCGGGCTGGGATATTTGATTGTCTACGGCGGCCAGATTTTTAACATGTCTTTGGTAATGGCGGCCGTTATCATGCTTTCAATTGTTTCAGCACTCTTGTATTACATTGTGGTTCTTTTGGAGCGAAAGGTAGTGAAGTACAACCATTAGGCACTGAACTGGCAGGATCGTGCATGGGAAATATTTTCCCAATTGTGGCAGGAAATGTTTTGATTTTCGCCAAAATACTATGCAGGGGGTGTTGAAATTGAATATCATGTACAAAATGGACGACTATTTTATCCGTATCCGTGAGGACTCGTCCGGCAGGTTGAAACTGACCGTATGGAATCAGTATGGAGACAAGGTGGTTAGCGATTATATCAGTGCTGCATCTTCCGATTACGTGTGGACAAGCATAGCCCGGAGCAGCTCTGAATCTGTAGTCGAGAACGTGAAGTGCAGATTGATGAGAACTTGTTGAAGGCGAAGGTAGCTGTTTTTTAACAGTTGAGATAGATTGGTTGGCTCTGAAGCCATGATGGCGGCAGAGCTTTTTCATCACTGGAAAACAAAAGGAGCAAAATTTGGTAGAATAGATAACGAATAGGATATGAGGAGGCTTTGCTGTGGATAATTTTGACTTCCTAAGCTCGACAAAGATAATATTCGGCAAAGGAACAGAAAACCTGGTTGGAGAACATGTGAAAAGATACGCCCGCAAAATCCTGTTCCACTATGGTGGAGGCAGCATCAAGCGGACAGGCCTGTATGATCGAGTGATGAGATCATTAGAAGACCACGGTATCGAAGTGGTGGAGCTTGGCAATGTCCAGCCAAATCCCCGCTTGGGCTTGGTCCGTGAAGGGATTGATCTGTGTCGCAGGGAAGGGATCACCTTTATATTGGCCGTTGGCGGAGGCAGTGTTATTGATTCGGCGAAAGCCATTGGTGTGGGTGTGCCTTATTCAGGCGATGTATGGGATTTCTACGCCGGTAAGGCCGAACCGAAAGAAACTCTTCCTGTCGGTGTTGTTTTAACAATTGCCGCCGCGGGAAGCGAGGCCAGTAAGAGCAGTGTGATCACCAACGAAGAAGGCTGGTTAAAGCGGGGCATCAACTATGATGTGATCCGTCCGGCATTTGCCATTATGAATCCTGAACTGACATTTACGCTCCCGCCTTATCAGACTGCATGCGGTATTGCCGACATTATGGCTCACATCATGGAACGCTATTTTTCGCCAACACCAGATATTGAGTTGATGGACCGCCTGTGTGAGGCCACATTGAAAGCTGTGATCAACAATGCTTACCGGGTGATGGACAACCCCGAAGATTACAGTGCCAGGGCCCAAATCATGCGGGCGGGTACCATTGCCCATAACGATCTGTTAAGTACCGGCAGGATTGGCGATTGGGCGTCTCATCAAATTGAGCATGAAATCAGTGCGATTTATGATTTGGCCCATGGAGCGGGCTTGGCGATTGTCCTCCCGGCGTGGATGAAATATGTCTACAAGCAAAACGTTTCCCGCTTTGCCCAATTCGCTCACCGGGTGTGGGACGTTAATGTTAACTTCGAAGACCTTGAAGCTTCGGCTTGGGCCGGGATCCAACGTTTGGAGCACTTTTTTAGGGACATAGGTTTGCCGATCAGGCTTTCCCACGCCGCGATCGGACCCGATCGGCTCGAGGAGATGGCTGACAAGTGCCGCATGCCCAACGGGGACAGCGTGGGCCAGCTGATGAAGCTTAACCGCAAAGATGTGTTGGAAATCTACAGGCTTGCTTTGTAGGCTGCAAAAAAACAGCGAACGATTTTCAATTTCTGGAAGGGAATAGCCGGATCAGGTCGAATGATAAGCATATGAGTGGAATATATTGTAAGAAATTAGGCTGACTGGCTGTTCTGTGGAAGGGAAAGACCCCTAACGGCGGTTGGTTAGGGGTCTTCTTTCTTAAGCGTTTGCTCGCTCAAAGGATATTTTCAGGACATTGCCCCATTTATCAATAGTGGTTTTCATTTGTTGTTTAAAATCTCCCAAACTCATGATTTGCGAGATGCTTGCCATATTTGTAAACATATCATAGATACCTACTGCATCTTCATAAGCCTGCTGCAGTTTGGCCAAAGCTTCTTTAAGCTGTTGGTTCTCTGTTTGCAATTGGGAGAGGTTGTTGCGCTGTTGATAGTTGTTGAGGATTTCCGCCAATGCACCGATGATGGATTCTTGACTCGGTTGATTGATTTTCTGTTCAAGTTGGTCAATCCGCTTGTGCAGCTTTGCGATGTATTCAGGGAGGCCTTGGAAAGCTTCAATCAACTCTGTGTCGATTTTCAGATCTCGCCTTACAGGTTTTGCAGGAGTCATTGGGATTTCTTGGTCGTCTCTTTCTTTGCGCAAAACGTTGTAATAGAGCATTCCTATAGCCGCTTCACTTCGGTGCGGCAGCAACTTTGAGATACGGCGAAAGCATTCAGTGAGAGGAAGCCCGTCCTGTTTACCTTGGATGACCTGTTCCCAAACAAGATTCTTTTCTTCCTCGGTCCAATTGCGTCGAGAACTTTTTTCATGTTCGTGGACAACTTTTACATTTTCCGGCATGATTGTGACCCTCCTATAGATAATCTTTATATATGGTAGCTATAAACTAGTATATCCTCTCTGATAGAAACTATTCTTGTGAGTATAAACAAAATAGAAGCAGGAGGAAACAAATATGAAGGTTGCTCTGTTAAGCGTCTTTGATAAGAACGGGATTGTCGAATTGGCCAAAAGCCTGGTAGGAATGGGTTATCAATTGCTCAGCACCGGCGCGACGCATAAACTGCTCCAGGATAGTAATGTACCGGTTACATACATATCGGAGGTTACCGAGTTCCCGGAAATCATGGATGGCCGAGTTAAGACACTGCACCCAAGGATCCATGGGGGAATCCTGGCGAAAGATACGGCGGAACATCGCCGGGAACTGGAACAAATCGGAGGGAGAATGATAGATCTTGTGGTTGTAAATTTGTATCCTTTTGAAGCTGTATCTCAGGACCCGCAGGCATCACCAGAGCAGGTAATCGAGAATATCGATATCGGCGGGCCCACCTTGTTAAGGGCTGCGGCAAAGAATCATGTCCGTGTTACGGTGGTTTGCGATCCCAATGACTATGACTGGGTCTTGGAACGGCTGAAAGAAGGGGGTTTGGATCAGACGGAACGGAAGAAACTTGCCGCCAAGGTGTTTAATCATACAGCGTATTATGATACCCTCGTTGCTCAGTATTTGGGGTGCCCGGCTTTTTCCGAGAAACTGACTGTAGCGCTGAATAAGATTGCCGATCTTCGTTATGGCGAAAACCCCCACCAGAAAGCGGCTTTTTATCAGCAAGTCCCTCCGCAGACCGCAAGTATAGCCCAGGCTGAACAACTGCACGGCAAAGCACTATCGTATAACAACATCTATGATGCTCAGGCTGCTTGGCAGTTGGTGTCTGAGTTCGATGAGCCATGTGCGGTGGCCGTTAAGCACAATAATCCTTGTGGTTTAGCGGTCGGAGACAATTTGTGTGAAGCCTATCTGAAGGCTTATGAGGGTGACCCTGTTTCCATCTTTGGGGGCATTGTGGCGTGCAACCGCAAAGTTGACCTGCGGACTGCGAAAGCAATGAGCAAGATCTTTCTGGAAGTAATCATTGCTCCTGAATTCAGTGAAGAAGCACTGGCAGTATTGACTAAGAAGGCAAATCTGCGGTTGTTAAAACTTGCACCGGCAGCATCTGCTGAACTGGACTGGAAAAAGGTTTCCGGAGGATTTCTGGTTCAGGAAGCTGATTCAGTCGATCTGGACCGTAACCAACTGAAGGTGGTGACCAACCGCGAACCTTCCGATCAAGAATGGGAGGATCTGTTTTTTGGCTGGAAAGTAGTGAAATACGTAAAATCAAATGCAATTGTGCTGTGCAGGGACAAGCAGTTAATCGGTGTTGGTGCCGGTCAAATGAACCGCGTGCAGTCGGTACGCTTAAGCATCGAACAGGCTGGTGACAAAGCAACCGGCGCAGCACTGGCTTCGGACGCCTTTTTCCCGTTCGCCGACAGTATAGAACTGGCTGCGGCTCAAGGAGTTACAGTGGTTATTCAGCCTGGAGGATCCATCCGGGATCAGGAAGTAATCGATGCCTGTAACCGCCATGGCATAGCGATGGTATTTACCGGGATTAGGCACTTCCGGCATTAATACCGAAGAAAGAAGGAATTTCCCAGAATGCGGCGAATAAACTCTACTAAATAGCTGACAAATGATTCTGCCGCCCAGCGGCAGGGACAAATCACAAGCAGAGGGCAGGCGCAGAGGACCACATGGGGGATGGTGCACTCGCTTGCTTTCTGTTTTATAATCCCTCGTTATCATTGGCTGTACTTAGTTTCCGCGGTAAATTGGCGCTTTGTGTTGGATCAACAATGATCGTTTGAAAGCGGTCATACGTGACAAAACCCGGCTTTGCTTTTGGTGGCTTTTTGACATATTTCCTTTTGGTATAATCCACTGCAACTTTGGTATTGGTTCGGTTTTGCGAGTAGTAGGCTGCCAAGGTGGCAGCTTCCAGCAGTGTCCTTGCGGATATTTCTTGATCGGAGCAAACAACCACATGGCTCCCGGGGATATTCTGAGCATGAAGCCAAAGGTGTTCCGGTTTACCGGCTTTGAAGGTGACAACGTCGTTTTGGCGGTTGCTGCGCCCGGCCAAAATCATTGTTCCGTCAGAAGCCAGATACTGATCATACGGTTTTGGTCGTTTTTCCCGTGTTTGTCCGGCTGTTTTGCGGCGCCAGCCGTCAGTTTTAGCAATGAGGCCTTCCTTAATCAATTCAGCCTCAATTTCCGCTGTTGTTTCCAAATCGTCTGCCTGCTCCAGCTGAATACTAATCTCTTCCAAATAGGACCGCAGGAGAGTGGTTTCTTCAAGTTGTTTAACAGCGTTTTTGGCACCTCTTTTTGCTTTCGTATATTTGTTAAAATAGTGCTGTGCGTTTTCACTGGGAGAAAGTCTGGGGTCCAACTCGATTATAACCTTTGGCTGCCCGGGTTGATAGAAATCGACAGCCTCCAGCTTGTCATCACCTTTTTTAATTTGGTAAATATTCGCCAGAATGATCTCGCCCCATTTTTGCCACGTGTCAGCTCCGGCGGCGATTCGGACTGTGTCCCGGTGAATCTGTTCTTTGCGCCTGATCCGCTTTAAATGAGTGTTGACCATGCGCTGCAGTTTTGCGGTTTTTTGCTGCAGCTGTCTTTTTAGGTTCATTGATGTGTAAAAGTGATCCAAAAGCTCATCAAACTCGGCAAATTGCCGTACGCGGCCATTGCTGGGAGCTTTAACAGGCATATAAGCAAAAAAATCAGGTTTTGGGCTGCAGATCATCGTTGGCTGGTACTTGCCGCTGGTTAATTCGACAAGTGCTTGCCATATACGATGCATTTGATCTATTGTGAGATCGCGAATGCCAAGTTCAGGATCTAGAGCTGAGCGGGAGCATACCTCCATGGCTGCTTGCGGGCCGAGGCCCTGATATCGTTCCACCAAAGCTTGGGCCAATGAAGTAGATGCCGGCAGCAAACGCAACTCTTCGGCGAATTCTGTCTTTGAGGAACTTCTGGGATTGATTTTCTTGTGCACCGGCGGCAGTTGGTAGCGCAGCCCGGGCATGATTGGGCGTGGATGGTTTGGATCATTGTTGCGGTGGATGGCATCAAGGATGGTTTGATCCTGGTTGATCAGAATAATGTTGCTGTTGCGTCCCATTAATTCGCAGACTATGCTTTTTTGTGCCGGGTTCAGATCAAGATCATAAGTCTCGAACCTGATCGCCACAATCCGTTCAAACTCCACCTGTTCAATTCCTATGAGCCGGCTCGGTTCCAAATGTTTCCGCAGCAGCATGCAAAAAGCCGGTGGGTATTCTGGATTAGGGTCTGGCACTTTGGTGGTGTGAATACGGGCTGATTCCGGATCCGCTGAAATCAGCAATTTGTGGGTCTGGCCGATGCTGCGCAAATGGATGATTATCGTATGCCGGCTGGGCTGATAAATTCTAGCAACCCGGGCGTTGCCCAGTTTTTCGTTCAGTTCAACTGCTATTGCTGAAACTGCAATGCCGTCAAAGGCCATCGCCATCACACTCCTGATCAAAAGTATACCAGAGGAAAAAAGCAGGAACAAGGCTGACTGATGTCAAATAGTATTCTCGTATGCCGATCTCTATTTAGATGAGTGGTGAGCTGACACCGTGTCGAGAAAACTTCTTATTACAGTGATGATTTGTACCGCTGTGTTGGGCACAGCCTTGGCAGCAGCCAGGGAGTATAATGTGCAGCATGAAAGTATCAATAATGAGGAAACAGCCGAATCGCTGCTCCTGCTGAGTTTGTTCTATCAGGATCAGGGCCGCTATGCTGCGGCAAAGGACGTTCTTTATGAGTATTTGCAGCATAATCCGGACCAGGGTTGGGTTTGGGTATTGATCGGGGATTTGGATTATTTGCTTGGTGATTATGATCTGGCGCTAAAAAGCTACGTCAAAGCTTTAATGGTTGGTGATTACGCGCGTTCGTATTACGGAATCGGGCTGATTAATTCTCAACAGGGCATAACGGCGGATGTGATTGGTGCTTTTAAAAAGGCAGTAGAGATCGCACCAAGTTTTGTAGAAGCGAGGATTGCCCTGGCTAAAGTTTATTTGCATACTGAACAGTACGAAGAGGCACGAACTCAACTGGAAACCGCGTATTTGTATGCACCCCGCGATGCCAAGATCCACTATTACCTGTGGAAGGTCTACACAATCGAGAGTGATCAGAGCAAAGCCAGGCATCATGGAGAGCTTGCTGTTCAATATGATCCAGGCTATGCTGAGTTGATTGATCCCAAGTGATCTGGTTTGCTGCCGGATTACAGCCTCTGATACCGGTTAATCCGGTATTTTTTTTTGCGCCCCGGAATAGTATTTACGGGTAAAAGGGGTGCATAACCATGAAATTGCCATACTACAGCCAGGAGCCAAACACACTGGCGGAAGTTTTTGAGACAGATTTGGACCAAGGGTTGAACCTGAGGGAAGCGCGGTTACGGTTAGAACAACATGGTGCCAATAAACTGCATGAAGCCCAAAAGGATTCCGCCTGGACGATCTTTATGCGCCAGTTCAATGATTTCATTACAATAGTCCTGATGGTCACCACTGCCATCTCTGCATTGCTGGGTGAGGTCGTTGATTCAGTTGCGATTCTGGCTATTATTGTGCTGAACGCCGGGTTGGGGTTCATTCAAGAGTACCGGGCTGAGAAATCCCTTGATGCTCTAAAACAGCTGACCGCGCCAATCGCAAAAGTTATCCGCGGCGGCCGCCAGGTTCAGGTTGACGCAGAGGAACTGGTCCCGGGCGACATTATTATTCTTGAAGCTGGCGATCGGGTTCCAGCGGATGCCCGTTTGTTCCGGGCAGCGGCGCTTTACGCCAATGAAGCTATGCTGACAGGAGAATCATTACCCGTTGCCAAAAAAGCTGAGGCTGTTCAAGCTGAGAACGTCCCAGTTGGAGACCAGCGAAATATGGTGTTTATGGGCACATTGATCACTAGGGGCCGTGGTGCCGGGCTGGTTGTGGCAACAGGAATGGATACAGAAATTGGCAAAATTGCTGGTTTGATTCAAGAGTCTGTGGTTACTGAAACGCCCCTGCAGCACAGGCTGAAGAGACTCGGCGCCTGGTTGGTGATTGCCTGTCTGATTGTAGTCACAGGCGTGTTTATTGCCGGAGTTTTGCGGGGCTTTCCCATTTACCGGATGTTTTTTACTGGAGTGAGCCTGGCAGTGGCAGCCATTCCAGAAGGATTGCCGGCGGTTGTTACTATTGCATTGGCCATTGGAGTGCAGCGGATGATTCGCTGCAATGCAATCATCCGGCAGCTTCCGGCAGTGGAGACATTGGGATGTGCCACTGTAATTTGTGCCGACAAGACGGGCACTCTAACTCAAAATAGAATGAAAGTGCAGTGGTACTGGATCGATGGTAAGGATCTTGATGTTAGAGACTCCAGCCGGTTAAGGCAGTTGGTTGCTGCTGAACCCCATCTTGAGCTGGCTCTGGAAATTGGTGCATTATGCGGCAGTGTTCAGGTTCATGCAGAAGGTTCCAATGTAGGTTTGAGCGGCGATCCTACAGAGATCGCACTGGTTGAAGCGGCTTACAGTGCAGGCCTGGACAAGGCAAGGCTGGAAGCTGAGTATCCTGTATTGAGGGAACTACCCTTTGATTCTGAAAGAAAACGGATGAGTGTGGTACTGCGCCATGATGATCAATTGCTTGTTTATGCCAAAGGGGCTCCGGGAGTGATCCTTGAACGTTCCACAAGGATCCTCACGTCAAGAGGCCCAAAACCGCTTTCAAACTCTGTAAAAAGCCAAATCCTGGCCGCGGTTGAGGAGTATGCGGCTCAAGCCCTTAGGATTCTGGGGCTGGCCTATCGCCAGGTCCCTTCCGTGACGGTGACTGAAGAGACCTTGGAGAACGGTTTGATATTCGTTGGCTTTGTGGGCATGATGGATCCACCTCGGATGGAAGTGAAGCGGGCAATCCGCCAAGCAAAACAGGGGGGGATCAGGACGATCATGGTAACGGGAGACCACAAGCTGACGGCCCAGGCAATTGCCGATCAGTTGGAGCTTAGCTGGGAAGGGCGGGCGAGGGTCATGACAGGCGGCGAATGGGAGATGTTATCCTCCTTTGAAAAACAGGATGCGGTTAGGAAAGTGGATGTGTTTGCCAGGGTAGCACCCCATCATAAACTCAGTATAGTCCGGGCTCTACAGCAAAATGGGGAAGTTGTGGGTATGACCGGTGATGGGGTCAATGATGCACCGGCTGTCAAGGAAGCGGATATTGGCATCAGCATGGGGATTAGCGGGACCGATGTGACAAAAGAGGCTTCGGACATGATTCTGGCGGACGATAATTACCAGACAATCATTGCAGCCATTCGGGAAGGGCGGGCTATTTACGACAATATCCGCAAATTCATCCGCTATCTGTTGGGATGCAACGTTGGTGAAGTACTGACAATGTTTGTGGCAACGCTGGCAGGGCTGCCTTTGCCTTTGATTCCGATTCAGATTTTGTGGATGAATCTGGTCACGGACGGGCTGCCTGCAATCGCTTTGGGAGTGGATCCAAGTGAAGAAGACATTATGGAGCGTAAACCCAGGAACGCCCGGGAAAGCATCTTCGCCCGCAGGCTCCATCTCAAAATTGGTTTTTCCGGAGTACTGATTAGCATCTGTACTTTGGCAGTCTTTGTGCTGGCCTTAAAACACAATCCCGAGGACATTGTCAAAGCCCGGACCCTGGCCTTTACAACCTTGGTGATGGCGCAGCTGATTTTTGTATTTGAATGCCGCAGCGAGTACCACTCAATCTTCGAGATCGGGATTTTTTCGAACACCTACTTGGTAGCAGCCGTAACGATTTCCAGCCTCATGCATGTATTGGTCGTTTACCATCCGTGGCTGCAGAATGTTTTTGGAACTACTGCCTTAAACGTGGATGAGTGGTTATTGGTACTTGGTTTCGCCGGAGCTACCTTGGTCATTGATACAGCAATCAGCATAGCTAAGCGGCAGATTAAGAGACATTTTTCTTGGTTAAGATTGCGCAAATAGGAGGAAATTGGCATTTGAAGAAAGAAGAGAGAGGCATGGTATGGAGATTAGGTTAGGCGGTGCTGGCAGGAGGCGGAAGAAATGGTGTTCAGCATGACCGGCTTTGGCAGTGCGGAAGTGGCAACTGATCAGTGGGTTGTCAAAGTTGAAATCAGATCCGTAAACCACCGTTACCTGGATATCCAAATCCGGCTTCCCCGCCAGTATCAACTTCTGGAAGAGACTCTGCGGCGGCTGGTAGCAGTAGGAATCCAGCGCGGGAGGGTAGAAGTTTATCTAAGGATAGAGGAATTAGGGCAGCAAGATAGAATCGTCAAGATAGACAAAGGCATTTTAGCAGGGTTGTACAAGCAATGGCAGGAGCTGCAGCAGGAGATGAGGCTTCCCGACCTAACCTTCGATCATGTTTTTCAGATACCCGATCTAATAGAGATTACAGACCCGGTAATCGACTGGGATCTCTTGACGGCGGTTACCAAAGAAGCGGTCACCAACGCTCTAGAACAGCTTAATGCCATGCGTACCATAGAAGGTCAAAGGTTGGCGCAGGACCTGGTGGCAAAGATGGATAGAATTGCCCAGCTTGTGGAAGAAATAGAAAGCCATGCCCCACAGGTAGTGGCCAATTACCGCACCCGGCTCAAGGAGCGCCTTGATGAACTTTTGGCAGGGACAAGCCTTTCACCTGAACGATTTGAGGCGGAAGTCGCTCTTTTTGCAGATCGCTGCAGCATTGATGAAGAATGGGTAAGAATGAGGAGCCACATAGAACAGTTTTTGGAAACCCTCAAACAGAGAACGCCCATTGGGCGCAAGTTGGATTTCCTAATTCAAGAGATGAACCGGGAAACTAATACTATTGGTTCAAAGGCTAGTGATATACATATTACTAAGGCTGTAGTGGAATTGAAAAGCGAGTTGGAGAAAGCCCGCGAACAAGTCCAGAATCTAGAATAACATGTGCGCTATTCTAGTTTGGAAATAGATTTTGGCGAATAAGGGAGGTGAAATTAATGCCACTGCCAAAGCTTAGTGCAGACGAAAAGAGAAAGGCCCTTCAAAAAGCTCAACTGATGCGCAGCAAACGTGCTGAATTGCGTATGAAGCTGAAGAGCGGTTCTCTGTCGCTGCAGGATGTCTTGAACTCGAAGGACGATGAGGTCGTCGCAAAGATGAGAGTAGCGTATCTGATTCAATCGCTGCCGCAGGTTGGGAAAGTGACTTCGAAGAAGATTATGGAAGAGATCGGAATCAACGAGAATCGGCGCGTTCAGGGGTTGGGTAAACGGCAGATTAATGCTCTGTTAGAGCGTTTAGGCTGACGTGCAGCCATGGTAGCAAGGAGGAACTAGCAGTGGAAATCAGATTAATCAATATTGGCTTTGGTAACATCGTTGCTGCCAATCGCATTATCAGTATTGTAAGCCCTGAGTCAGCACCGATCAAAAGGATCATCCAAGAAGCCAGGGAACGCGGTATGCTCATTGATGCCACCTATGGACGGAGAACAAGAGCTGTGATCATTACCGACAGTGATCATATCATCCTTTCGGCTGTTCAACCTGAAACAGTTGCCAATCGTTTGGCCGTCAATTCTCAGGAAACATCATCTGAGGGAAAAGCGTAAACCAAACAAAGATGCGGTTAATCGACAGTCGAGGCCGATTCAAGTCGCAAACACATAGGGGGGATATTGAGGTGAAAGTGAAAGGGTTCTTGATTGTCTTGTCTGGTCCGAGCGGATCGGGCAAGAACACACTAATTAGTCGTGTACTCCCTCGTATCCCCAATCTCAAATATTCGGTCAGTGCTACAACCAGAGCTCCCCGTTCGGGTGAGGTTGATGGGGTACACTATTTTTTTGTGTCGGATCACCAATTTGACCAGATGATCGCTAAAAATGAGTTTTTGGAGTGGGCGGAATTCGTTGGCAACCGTTATGGCACACCGAGGCCATTTGTGGAAAAGCAGATTCAACAGGGACATACGGTGATCATGGACGTGGACATTCAAGGCGCCGTTCAGATCAAAAGGCTGATGTCCGATGTGGTGCTGGTGTTTTTGCTGCCGCCTACATTGGATGAGCTGCGCAACCGCTTGAAAAAGCGGGGCCAGGATGCCACAGAAGCGATTGCCAAGAGGTTGGAGCACTCTTCCGAAGAGCTCGAGTACATTGTCGATTATGATTATTATATTGTCAACGATGATCTTGACAGAGCTGCCGAAAGGTTGGTGTCAATTATTAATGCGGAACGGTGCCGCGTTGCCAGAGCCGATCTAAGTGCGATTCAACAGTTATGGCAAAGGAGGCAAAACTGATATGGAATTGGATAAAAAGCCAGGGCATGTAGACAATCGCTATACATTAGTGGTTGCTGCTGCCAAACGAGCCCGCCAGATTCTTGCTGGAGCCAGTCCAACCATCGAGTCAGAACACCAGAAGCCGGTAACCATTGCTTTGGCAGAGGTGGCAGCCGGCAAAATCCAGTGGGTACGCACCAAAGAAGGAATTAAATAGCAGCGGGCCTGTGGAAAGCCACAGGTCGTTTTCTTTCTGGAAAGGAGGTGAGGGCGATTGCCAGGTTTGCCGGTGTAATTGTAGATGTCAGAGCAAGTGCGGTTAACAAGGTATTTCATTATTCCATCCCTCAGCACCTTGACAAGATTCGCCTGGGCCACCGGGTGCTTGTTCCTTTTGGCAGCCGAAAAATCGAGGCCTACGTTGTCGAGTTGGCCGATCGTGTTGAACTTGATCCTCAACGGATCAAGCCAATTATCAAGCTGCTTGATCTCGAACCGATGTTTACCGGTGAACAGTTGGAAGTAGCATCCTGGATGGTTGGAAAGTATTCCGGATTATATGCCCAGGCACTGCAGTTTTTCTTGCCAACCGGAACCCGTTTCGGCAAAGAACGGGTTGGTGTGAAGCAGCAGTTGGCTGTGGAACTGGTTCACCCTGAACTGATTGACGATTATCTTGCATCTCTGTCGCCGAAGGCTGTAAGGCAAATGCAGGTTTTATTGAGTTTGAAGAACCAGCCCCTGCAGCTGGCAAGTGAACTCTGTGAGAAAACTAAGGCCAGTTATCATACGTTAAAGGCCTTGCAGGCCAAAGGATATATTAGTGTTGAACCCAGAGCAATCGAACGAGAGCTGGAACTGCCTGTCGAGACCAAGCCCGTTCCCGTGCTCACAAGCGAGCAGCGGGAAGCGCTGCAGGTTATCATCGAGGAATTTCATGAGGGGCATACCCCGGTTCTCATCCATGGGGTAACCGATAGCGGCAAGACGGAAGTCTATCTTCGGGCAATAGCCCATTGTTTGCAGCATGGCAGACAGGCAATCATGATGGTGCCGGAAATATCCCTTACAGAACAGACCATCGCCCGTTTCACCCAGCGATTTTCCAATCAGGTAGCTGTATTGCACAGCGGGTTGTCCGAAGGAGAGCGCTATGATCAGTGGCAAAAAATCAAAAAAGGTGATCTGCCAATCGTTATTGGTGCACGCTCTGCCGTCTTTGCGCCTTTACAAAAGATTGGTTTGATTGTCATTGATGAAGAGCATGAAGGTACGTACAAACAAACTGACGGATTGTTAAAATACCACGCCCGGAGCGTGGCATTGCAGCGGGCTAAGCACCATGAGGCAGTGGTGGTGATGGGCAGCGCAACCCCTGCTGTAGAAAGTTATCATCGAGCGCTGCGGGGTGATTACCGCTTGGTGGCTATGCCGAACAGAGTTTTCGACAGGCCATTTCCGGAAGTCTCCTTGGTTGATATGCGTGCCGAATTTTCCGGGGGCAACCGGAGCATGTTCAGCGGTTTACTCACAGAAGAGCTGGCCAAAACCCTCGAACGTCAGGAACAGGCGATCATCCTCCTTAACCGGCGGGGATATTCCGCCTTTGTGCTTTGCCGAGAATGTGGTTATGTAGCATCTTGTTCAAATTGTCATGTTTCCCTGACCTATCACCGGGATAACCGCTTGAGGTGCCATTACTGCGGGTACAGCGAGATGTTAAGGCCCAGCTGCCCCCAGTGCGGCTCCCATTATATCAGGCGGTTTGGTACAGGGACACAGCAGCTTGAGGAGCACATCAGGAAGAACTTCGCCCAAGCTCGCATTGTACGCCTGGATGCTGATACAACGAGACGCAAGGGATCACATCAGCGCTTGCTCAATCAATTTCGGGAAGGCCGGGCAAATGTCCTGATCGGCACTCAGATGATTGCCAAAGGCTTGGATTTTCCCGATGTAACCCTGGTGGGTGTGATCAGTGCGGACTTAGCCTTAAACTTCCCTGATTTTCGCGCTGCAGAACGGACATACCAGTTGTTGGCGCAGGTAAGCGGCCGGGCCGGGCGCGGCCCTAAACTTGGGAAAGTGATCATTCAAAGCTATGATCCATCGCATTACGCTGTCCGTTCGGTACCAAAACACGATTATACTGCGTTTTACCGCCAGGAAATCGTCTATCGGCGCCAGCTTGAGTATCCGCCCTTGGGGTATTTGGCCCGGATCTTAATACACGGGCCAGAGGAAGCTGTAAAAGTGCAGGCAGCAGAGATCAACCAATCGCTCCGAAACAAACTGGCGCATGCCAGAATCTACGGGCCGGCGCCTGCACCAATTTCCAAACTTAA
Source organism: Bacillota bacterium (assembly GCA_012520795.1). Classification (GTDB taxonomy): domain Bacteria; phylum Bacillota; class Limnochordia; order Darwinibacteriales; family DTU012; genus DTU012. The sequence goes on along the minus strand of JAAYNP010000122.1, from coordinate 4,958 downwards.
AGGCCGTCACCGCTGGCAGATTATTGTCAAAACCAAGCGCGAAATCAGCCATTTATTGACGGATTTACCCAGACAGGATGGCACAGTCACAGTTACTGTTGATCCCGATCCGCTGTTCTTATTATGACTGATATGGTATAATCATAAGTGACGGATGGAAAGAGGGGTTAAACTTATGGCTGTGCTGAAAGTGATTAAAGCAGGCGATCCAGTACTGCGGCAACCGACACAACCAGTAACCAGGATTACGAAGAGAGTATCCCGACTGATTCAAGATATGTTTGAAACAATGTATGCTGAAGACGGTGTAGGCCTGGCGGCACCTCAGGTTGGTGTCAGCAAGAAAATTGCTGTAATCGATGTGGGGGAAGGGCCGATTACCTTAATCAACCCCAAGGTCATAAATGGTTTTGGCGAGGACATCGATGTGGAAGGTTGTTTGAGTATTCCAGGGAAACAAGCTTACGTGAAGCGCTTGGCGCAAGTGAAAGTAGAGGCGCTTAATGAAAAAGGCAGATCGGTTTTAATTGAGGCGGAAGGAATGCTGGCCCGGGCCCTGCAGCATGAGATTGATCACCTAAACGGAATTCTGTTCACAGACTTGATTGATGAAAAGGAGATCTTTGAAGGAGACGGATAAGATGCGGGTCATTTTCATGGGTACGCCAGAGTTTGCAGTGCCCAGCCTTGAGGTTGTTGCCGAGGAGCATCAGCTGCTGGCCGTTGTCACTCAGCCGGATCGTAAACGCGGCCGGGGCCAGCAGGTTCGGTATTCACCTGTAAAAAAGGAAGCATTAAAGTATGAGGTCCCTGTTCATCAACCGGAAAAGGTGAACACTTCACAATTCATTACAGCGATGGCAGAGTATGAACCGGATGTAATAGTTGTCGTCGCTTTCGGGCAGAAAATTGCGAAACCGCTTTTGGAATTGCCCATTCACGGCTGCATAAACGTGCATGCATCTCTACTACCCAAGTACAGGGGTGCAGCGCCAATCCAGTATGCGATTATCAATGGTGACCATGTGACCGGTGTGACCACCATGTATCTCAGTGAGGGCTGGGATGAAGGCGATATGATTCTGCAGGCGGAAGAGCCGGTCCTGCCTACGGATACAGCAGGGACGCTTCACGATCGGCTGGCTAAGTCTGGAGCCGCTCTTTTAGCTGAAACACTGGATTTGATTGCTGCGGGGCAGGCGCCGCGTATTCCCCAGGAACATGAGCATGCCACTTATGCCTACAAGTTGACCAAGTCTGACGGTGAAATCGACTGGCGGCTGCCGGCGATCAAGATTGCCAATTTGGTCCGGGGCTTAAATCCGTGGCCTACGGCATATACATTTTTTGACGCAGAAACGATCAAGATTTGGGAGGCATCACCGGCGGCTCAGGGCTTGTATTTGCCGGGAGAGATCCTGGCTATCTCTCCGGAGGGTATTTTGGTTGGCACTGGAAACGGCAGTTTGCTCCTTAAGAAACTGCAGCGTCAAGGGACCCGCGTTTTGGATGCCTATGATGTTGCCAATGGGTTGAGGCTTCGCGCCGGACAGAAATTCGGATAGATGCTGCCGCATTAGTCAAAACTACTGATAGAGAGAGGTGCTGTGATGTTCTTCTATTTTGATCCGACTTATATTTTGATTGTACCGGCATTAATTTTTGCCATGTGGGCTCAGGTGAGAGTGAATACCACTTTCCGGAAATACCTGCGGGTATTTGCTTCATCAAATTACACTGGTGCGCAAGTGGCCAGGTATCTGCTGGATGCTCACGGATTGCAAAATGTGAAGGTGGAGATGGCCCGGGGCAATCTAACCGACCATTATGATCCGCGTACACGGGTATTGAGATTGTCGCAGCCGGTGTATTCGAGCACGAGTGTCGCAGCTTTGGGTGTTGCAGCCCATGAAACGGGCCATGCTGTGCAGAATGCCGAGAACTACATTCCATTGGGCATTCGCAACAATCTGTTTCCAATAGCGAACTTTGGTTCACAGGCAGCATTACCATTGTTTTTCATTGGCCTTCTGTTTGCAAATCCAACGTTAATGGATATTGGGATCTGGTTTTTCATTGCAGCATTGGTTTTCCAGGTAGTTACCCTGCCGGTGGAATTCAATGCTTCCCGAAGAGCGTTGGGCATGTTGACGGAAGCAGGCTTTCTATCTCAAGATGAGCGCCCGAAGGCCAAAGAGGTCCTTTCAGCCGCCGCTTTGACCTATGTTGCTGCGGTTGCTGTTTCAGCAATGAACCTACTGCGCCTGTTTGTCCTTAGGGATTCCCGCAGGCGTTGACAACAGGCTGATCGTACTAGAGCCGACGCGTTTGCGTCGGTTTTTTAGGATGTGACAAAGATGCACAAGGCAAATCCGCGTTCCGCCGCGGTGGACGCACTGGTTAGAATTGAAAACAGAGTTTTCATCAATAAAGCCCTAGATGATGTTCTCTCTGAGTATGAACTCAGTGACCTAAACCGGGGTTTGGCCACTGAGATAGTTTATGGCACTGTCCGGATGCAAAAGACGATTGATTACATTCTGGATATGATCAGCAGCATCAAAACATGCGACTTAAATCAGCAAGTGCGCAGTATACTGCGGGCAGGCGCTTATCAAATACTCTATTTGGATCGGGTTCCAGTTTCAGCCGCAGTCAATGAAGCTGTGAAGCTGGCGCCGGCTGGCAAACTAAAGATCCGCGGTTATATCAATGCTGTGCTGCGTAATTTAGCCCGCAAGCACAGTTCAATTCCATTTCCGGATCTGGAGTCAGATCCAGTAAGCCATATTGCAGTCAAGCATTCTCATCCGGAATGGCTCGTGGCACGCTGGCTTGCGCGGTATGGCCCGGAGGCCACAATCAAGCTATGCGAAGTCAATAATCGGACTCCGGAGCTGCATTTGCGGGTCAATACACTCAAAATCACCTGTGACGAGCTTAAAGCCTTGTTTGCCGAGCAAAGGATTGTGGTTGAAGAAGGCAGGTTTGCCCCTGATGTGCTTGTAGCAAACAAAGCGCTCAACCCTGCAGGTGATCCCTATTTTGAAGATGGATACTATTATATACAGAACGAGGGTTCAGCCCTGGTTGCGCATGCTGTGGCCCCGCTGGCAGGCGAAACTGTCTACGACATGTGTGCCGCGCCAGGGGGAAAAGCAACTCATTTGGCTCAATTGATGGACAACCAGGGCCTAATCGTGGCTGTCGATCTGAACCAGGAACGGCTCGGGCTGATCCTGGAGAATGCTGCCCGGTTGGGCATTTCTATCATCAAGACAGCAGAGGGGGATGCCCAAACCATAGAACTGCCCAACGCAGATCGAGTATTGGTGGATGCGCCCTGTTCAGGTTTGGGAGTGCTGAGGCACCGCCCGGATGCCAGGTGGCGTAAAAAAGAACAGGACATTCAGGCCTTGGCAAAACTGCAGCGCCAGATACTGGCCAATGCCGCAACTATGGTAAAACCGGGAGGAACATTGGTATATGCTACCTGTACGACGGAACCTGAGGAAAACCAGGAAGTGATCAAGTGGTTTTTGGAGACACACCCCCACTTCAGCCCATCACCGCTGCCGTCATGGTTTCCTGTGTGCAAAAGTGTGGGAATGGTGGCGATTCTACCATTTATTCATGGAATTGATGGGTTCTTCATCTGCAAAATGCAGAACAATCAATCCTGAGCAGGAAAGTGGAATTTTGCGTCGAATAAAAATATTAATTTCTATTGAAAGGGATGATGGTACTTAAAATGATGCGAATCTTGGTTGTTGATAACAATGTTGAATTGTGTAGTATATTGGCGGAATTTTTCGACAGTCAATCGGACATGGAAACGGCGGGAGTAGCCTATGATGGGGAGGAAGCGTTGGTCAAGCTGACAGAATTGCAGCCTGATGTTATGATTCTGGACATTACCATGCCTCATCTTGACGGCATAGGAGTACTGGAGCGGATGGCCTCCATGCAGCTCAGCAATCGGCCCAGAATCATCGTCTTGACTGCATTCAGCCGTGATGAGCTCTTAAGCCGCCTTACGGAACTTGGGGTCGATTATTTCGTAGTCAAGCCGTTTAACCTAGCCATGCTGGCCGATCGCATTCGGGAGTTCGCCCGTGAGCGTGTCGATTCTGGTGGGCGGGAAGGTGGATATCAGGATTTGTCGAAATATCAAAGATTTCCTCGGGAGTCGGCGGAAAAGCGAATAGTCAAAATTTTGCACGAGATGGGTATCCCGCCGCATTTCAAGGGTTTTGCATATCTAAAGGATGCAGCTTTGATGTGCCAGGCCCGGGGATATGTCGGCGGTGCATTGACCAAAGAGATATATCCAGCCCTTGCCAGCAAGTATAATGCCACAATCGGCGGTGTGGAGGCTGCCATCCGCAATGCGGTTGTAGCTGCATGGGAGAATGGAAACACTGAATATATCAGTGCGTTATGCGGTACTCACCGCGGCTCCCGGGTACCTACAAATTCGCTGATCATCGCCAAGCTCGCTGAAGAGATCAGTGTGGCGGCGATGTAAGTACTATGCCTATCGCTGAGCCCGCCCAGTCATCGTTGATGGCGCATGTCAAGTAAAAGCGAAAATGTCCCAAAAAACCCAAATTATTAGCCCCACGATCGAGGTGTGCAGAGACTAGTAAATTGCTGTTGTGTACCACAGATCTTCGTATGTCACCCCCTCAGGAAGCTCTCGGTGATGCTGAGCATAGACGTGTATCTTGAACGCTTGTGACTTCCACGGATGAGACATGGGCGGAATATACCGCTTCTTCGGTTGCACAGTGGGTTGTGGTACATCGGAGGTCCTGGATTCTAGGCTCATGTTGGGGGATTTCTTCTAAAGCAAACACAGTCTCATCGATAACGGCGAATAGATTTCCGTCAAAAGCTTGAATAACTAGACACTCAGTGCCTCTGCGATTGCAAAACGAATGCTGTGGCCGTTATCT